>PWGL01000010.1 GCA_003554465.1 Candidatus Pacearchaeota archaeon | reverse complement strand
TATATTATTTTCTTCAGAGTTGTCCCTACACCAATCAATTCCTGCTATCACATTATCTCTACTTGTTGTACCTCCATCTGGGGGAAAAACATTTACACCTATAATATTTGACCCAATAGCAGTACCATTTATTTCTCCTGATGCTCCAACTATTCCTGCAACATGTGTACCATGACCATCGGGATCTAAAAAAGAACAATTCTCTACACAATCTTTATCATAACAGTCTATATTACATGTAATATTCTTTCCTTCTAGGTCAGGATGAGTAAAATCTACTCCAGTATCGACAACACAGACTGTTTGTTCTGATCCTGTTAAATTTTTACCACTAAATTCCATATCCCAAGTCGAGGTAGCATTTATTATTTCTGTAGATTGATCTAAAAAAGTTTTGACAGGGTGGCTATAAAGGATTGATTCTACATTCTCATCTTGCTCTAAGTTTCCAATTTCTCTTTCTGTAAATTCTCCGGAGAAAGCATTAGATGAAGAAAACTTATGCCTGACTTTATCTTTTATTTCTGAGTTTTGAATTACCTCTTCTCTTTTATTAAATGCTTCTTTTCGGGGGCCAAATTTTTCTTTTTCTTCAACTTCATCTTTTAATTGAATAATAACTCTTACTGTTTCCTCGCTATTTTTTTCCAATTCTTCCAAAACCCTCGCATCAACTTTATTCGTATTTTCTCTCCCACCCACCTCATCAATTCCAGACACAGCTCCAAAGGCAAAGCTAATTAAGAATAATATTATAACTAATATTGCCAAAATTCCTCCTTTAGACATATTTACATAAGATTAGTATCTTTTTTAAATTTACTGAAATTAGCAATCTTATGTCGAAAATGCACGATGCGAAAACTGCACCTTTTAAGATCTCAGGAATTTTTTATGAATTCCTGATGATTCGTCAAAAATAGAATATTTTTGAGATGCAGGGAAAGAATTTTCACGCAATCTTAAAAATCTCTCAAACAGTATTCTTTAATTTGAGGTATAACACAAGATTTTTATGATTTTATAAACAAAAAACTTATAAGCTATAACCCTTATATCTTATTATGAAAATATCAATATTAGGACCTGGAGATTATTCCTTAATTTCTAAATATGGTAAGTTGAATGAGGAAGAGGTTAAAGAGCTAATTGAGAAGACAGGAGAATTATTAGCTAGGGAGGGCTATGAAATTATGGTTGCAGTAGACAGAGGTATAGCATTTGAAATAGCTAAGAAGTATAAAGAGAAAGGCGGAAAGAAAGTTTATGGTGTCTTGCCAAAAAGCCATGAAAAATATAAAGAGGGAAAAGAAGATGCGATAAAACCTTATATGAAAATTGTAGATGAAAAAATAGTTGTTGATTCCTGGTATCATTTGAATGGGGAGATAGGATCTTTAGGAGATGCAGCTATCTCTTTTGGATTATCTTGTGGCACAATGGCAGATATTGTATTTTTATACTTCCATTATAAATATTTAGGAGGGAAAACTAAATTGTTAATGTATCTTCCTTCTATGTCTCAAAAATTACCAAGAGAAATAGAGGAAAAATTGAGTATTAAAGGCAAGAAATATGAATATATCAATTCTTTAGAAGATATGGAGAATGAGTTAAAGAATTTTGAAAAAACAGATTAAATATTCAGAATTTTAATCATTGTTCTTTTAAAAAATAAAATCAAAGTATTTAAAAACCCCTTTAGTTTTTACTAATTATGAAAATTTATACAGTAAGTGGTTATAACGAAGTGGGAAAAAACATGACGGTTGTAGATTTGGGAGAAGATGCCTTTATTTTTGACTGTGGAGTTCATTTACCACCATTAGTAGAATATCAGGAAAATGAAAATAATGAAGACCCCGATGAAAATACTCTGAGAGCTATAGACGCGGTTCCTCAAGACACACTATTAGATTCTGAAAAAGTAACTAAAAAAGTGAGAGGGATATTCACTTCTCATGCTCATTTAGACCATATAGGAGCAATACCTTATTTAGAAAAGAAATATAATGCTGAAATACTTGGAACACCCTTCACTGTACAAGTATTAAGGCAATTATATAAAGATGCAGGCATAAAACCTAAGAATAAAATAAAAAAAATTCAACCTAATTCCTCTTATAAGATACAAGGAAAGAATAAAGAGTATAAGGTAGAATTCATAAATATAACTCATTCTACGATACAAGCATCATTACTAGCATTACATACTGATGAAGGAGTGGTGTTGTATGCTAATGATTTTAAACTAGATAACTCTCCTCAAGTTGGACAAAAACCAAATTACAAGGCAATGAAAAGGCTTGGTAAGAAAGGTGTGAAAGCACTGATAGTTGAAAGTCTTTATGCAAGTGATGAGAGGAAAACAGCTTCCGAGAAAGTAGCTAAGACATTGCTTGAAGATGTATTGTTAGGGGTGAATAATAAAAATTCAGGGATAATAGTTACCACTTTTTCATCTCATATTGCAAGGCTTAAAAGTATAGTGGATATGGGCAAAAAATTAGACAGAAAAATAGTTTTTATAGGTAGAAGTTTAAGGAAATATGTTTCCTCTGCAATGAAAGAAGGACTTTGCCCTTTTGAAAAAGATGTACAGCTTTATTCTTACAAAAATGAGAGAGACAAAATATTGAAAAAAGCAAGCAAAAATAAAGAAAAATATTTAATAGTTTGTACAGGACATCAGGGAGAGCCAGGATCGATACTGGAAAGAATAGCAAGAGGAGATTTACCTTATGATTTAGGCGAAAATGACCATGTAATATTTTCTTCATCGACAATTCCTGCAGAGATAAATAAGGCAAATAAGGCTCAGATGGAGAAAAGGATTAAGTCCAAGAAGGCAAGGATTTTTGATAACGTACATGTTTCAGGTCATGCAGGAAGAGAGGATTTAAGAGATTTTATAAATATGGTTAAGCCTGAACATATAATTCCTGCTCACGGAGATTTACCAAAACTTTCTTCTGTTGCCGAATTGGCAGGAGAGATAGGTTATAAATTAGGTAGAAATTGCCATATTCAGCAAAATTTGCAAGATTTGGATTTATAAATATTCTTCAAAATAAATAATTTAAATAAGGATATTTCTAATAAGAAATTATTTAAACCCCTAAGCATTATATTAAGTATGTCAAAAGATGAAATTGAGGCAGGCATAAAAAATGCCTTAAAAAGAGGAGAAGATTTAGAAAAAGCTAAGCAGTCTTTCATAAATTCAGGTTATAACCCTGATGATGTGGAATCTGCAGCTGAAGGATTAAGAGGGATTATAGAAAGGAAATATGATCCCGAATTAAGGGATAATGAACAACCCGAAAAGAGTAAGAAAAGAGAGATTAAACCGAAAAAATTATCTCCTGCCTCCCAAGAAATAGCATCCGGGACAAAAGTAGCAGTTATTTTTTTACTAATTTTATTATTTTTAATAACAATAGGGGTGGTTTTTGCTTTAATTTTTAGAGAAGAAATAATCAATTTTATAGAAGGATTATTCTAACAAAATGTATAGCCCCAAAGAAGATTCGTACTTTCTTTCTGAAGTTTTAGAAGAGTATTTTGGAAATTATGATAATGAGAAAAAAATCAAAATTAAGATTTTAGATATGGGGTCTGGAAGTGGAATACAGGCAGAAACAGCCATAGAAAATGGAGTAAAAAGAAAAAATATATTGGCTGCAGATATAGATAAAAATTCTTTAGATTATATTAAATCAAGGAAAAATGTAAAAACAATTCATTCAGACTTATTTGAGAAAATAAATGAAAAATTTGATTTAGTTGTTTTTAACCCCCCTTACCTACCTATTGATAGTTATGATAAAGGCATAGACACAACAGGAGGAGAGAAAGGTGACGAGGTCATAGTGAGATTTCTAAAAGACCTAAAAAATTATCTTAATGAAGACGGGAGAGCATTATTGCTCCTATCTAGTTTAACTCCTAGATATAAAATAAACAAGGTTATGGGGAAGCAAGGTTTAGAAAAGAATAAAATAGCTGAGAAATATCTTTTTTTTGAAAAATTAGAAATTTGGGAAATAAAATTTACCTACTAAATTCTTTATAAGTAACACCTATTCCCACTATTGCAGTCAAGATAATTATTAAAATATTAATTACCTGGCTATCATATCCAATTAAAGCTGTCCTAAATGCAAACACCATAAAAATATATATAAGGAAATAAAAAACTATTTTTGAGAAAGTTTCCCACCCTTCAATTTTGCTCTCCTCAACCAAATCTTTCAGATATGTTGCCAAAGCAAAACCCATACTGATGAGTAACAATGCCCCAACTAGTGCCGGAACAACAACTAGTATTGATGTTAACCAGTCTGTTAATTGGGGTATTCCTAACTGATCTAAGGCAATTATAAAGAAGAGTATATAGATACTCCATTTAATTACACCCAGTAATAAATCTATAAAACTTTTCTTTGTAGTTCTTTGAATTCCAGATTTTTCTATACCTCTGTTAACTAAATATTTGACCAATTTACCTAAAAATATACCTATAGCCACCAATATAACTGAAAAAATAATGTTTACCCATAAAAAATCTACATCTACAAGATAAAGCTTTTCAGACAGTGCAGGCAGCAAATTGTAACTCAATACGTTATTTACCATGATATTTCATTGTTCTGAGGCTTTTTAAAATTAATCTTTCTTCTTCTTCTACAATTTTTAACAAATATGATATAAAAAAGGGCTATCTGGCTCAACATTCCAACCTGCTAAACCTTGACCATACTCTCCATCTTGTTCAAAAATAATGTTTTCTATTTTTATAGCTTTTTCTTTTTGACCCTCATCACTAACATTAAACAGGTGGCTTGCAACCCCTGAATGTCTACCATCTGGGGATATAGGATACAGAACCGCCTTATACCATCCCGACTCAGCATTTTCTGGTATATCCCATGATTCTTTTATAGTTTTGTTCTCACCTTTTTTTATGTCAAGAGGTCCGGTTATTTCTTCAAGCGTTCTTTCTCCAGGAACAGACCCTAAATAATCTGAAGGTGTTTTTCTTATAGTTATTTTATATTTATAATCTGAAACTAATTCGTCAGCTAAAATCATAAATTCTATATCTGCTGTTTCACCAGGTTTGTAAATTTCCTCGTCTGTAGTAACATAAATTATTCTTTGAGCCTGAACAGTTACAGCTAATGTGATAACAATAAGAGAGATCATTAATACCCCTTTAAAGATTTCTTTTTTAATCATAATTATAAAAGGGACAACAGCTTTTTAAAATTAATCTTTCTTCTTCCCAACTTTCTTGTCAAATTTCTTCTTCTTCCTAATCTTGAATTTCTTCGTTCTTAAGTAAAGAAATTTTGAGATTCTCCCCATAATATCAATTCCTGTTATACCTTCTACAGGGTGAAGACTAGGACTGAGGTTTATTTCTATAACAGAAGGGGTTTTTGAATGGAAAATATCGACTCCACAAACCTCTGCACTTATAGATCTAGCTGCCCTAACCGCCAATTTTCTTTCTTTCTTGCTTAAGTTATATTTTTCTCTTCTCCCGCCTGCATGAATATTTGTTCTAATTTCTTCTTCTGAGGCTAGCCTTTTATATGATGCGACTACCTCTTTTCCACAAATAATAGCTCTTATATCTGATGTCTCTTCAGTTTGAATAAATTCCTGAATTATATATGGCTCCTTAAACTGGTCTAAAACATCTAAAATAGTTTTAGCAGATTTTAAACTCTCGGCCACCATAACTCCTTTTCCATGAGTACCTTCCTGAACCTTTATAATAACAGGATAATTGATATTGTCTTTCAATATTTTTTTAGCTAATTTTTTGTTTGCAGCAAAATATGTTTTAGGGATGGGAATTTTGTTTTTTTGCAATTCAACAAGTGTTAGAAACTTATCATGAGCAAGGGTGAAAGTTTTTGGCTTGAAAGGAATATAAACTTTATTTTTCAAAACAGAAGTTATAGCTCTCTGTAACATCGCATATCTAAAACTACCTCTTAAAAATAAACAGTCATATTCTTCTAACTCTCTACCATTATAATTTATTCCTATACCTGTACTGTTTAGATTAACTTTAAATTTTCTTATATCTAACTTATCCACCTTATCAAAATATTTTCTACAGCTTTCAGCTAGTAAATCACTACTTTTCCCACCTAAACTTATAATTCCTATTTTCATTTTCTTGGATTTATTATAAAACCCCTTCTTAAAATATTTCTCCCTATCAAAACAGGGTATTCCATATCTTCTCTGTTATATATACTAAATGTAGCTTTCATTTTTTTCCCTTTCAATATTGTTTTAGTTTTAATTACAGGTCTACGGCTTTTTCCGTTTGCAGAAACAGTTTTTACTTTTTTTATTGGTTTCCCAAAATTTAATTCATCTGCAATACTCTTACAAACACAACTTCTTTTTGCGCCCGTGTCTACTCTACCTTTATACTTTTTCCCACCTATTTCTATTTTTTCCACCAACCCCAAAACTATTTTCTTTTTCTTAGTTTTGTTTTTCATTTTGTCCTTCTTGCCAGATTGACAGGATAATAATGCTCTTTAAACATCCTATTTAAAGCTTACTAATTCAGTTTATGAGAGGAAAAATGTCTGAAATTAGATATTAACTTTTAAGACCCATTTTTATCAATCTTTTAATTTCTTTAATCATTTTTCAAAAATAACTAATTCGAAGCATTTAAAAATCATACAATTATGCATTATATAAATGGAACTTGACAATAAAGGATTATTGGAGGTTATAAAATGTTCAGGGGCCTAGTTTATTTTCTTAGAAATTTAATTGAAAAACCTTTCAAAATAGCTTTTATAACTCCTCATTATCTCACTAAATCGGATAACAATGGTGTGGCAGTTCACGCATATTATTTAAGTAGGGAGCTGGCTAAGTTGGGCTGTGAGGTACATGTTTTTACCAAGGGTGAAAAATCTTCAAAAAAAGTAGAGTACCTTAATAAAGGTAAGAACGTGGTCCACTATGTCCCTATAAACTTTAAGCAAGACCTAAAAAAAGTTAAAGACCCTGTTATAATTAAAAAAATATCTAATGTCTTATTTGACAATGAGGTTATAAATGAAGTTATAGACTAACATTCAAGAGGAAAGTTTGATGTCATCCGTTCAAATATTTTAATGCCGGGAGTTCTAATGACCAAATTCTTTATAGATGTTAAATGGTTTTTTACAGTCCATTCCTTAGAGAAAAATAGGTTAAAATTTATGACAGAAGAAGAAAAGAGATATTTTAGTATAGAGAACTGGAGAGAAAGCGCTATGAAATGCGCAGACTCGGTGATAGCAGTATCTGAAGATTTGAAGCGTGAGATTTTAGATAATTATTCTTTGGATGAAGGGGATACTTTTAAGATACCTAATGGGGTAGATTTAGGATTATTTAAGCCGGACAATACAGTTAAAGATAAGAAACAAGTTATTTTTGTAGGGAGATTGAGTCTTGAAAAAGGGGTAGATAAAGCTATAAGAATTGCTAAACAGACATTAAAAAAGAATAAGGAAATAAATTTTGTTTTTGTATGCCCTTTCAACAAAAATGCACTGTCAAAAGAAATACCGTCCATAGAAAAAATGCAGGCACAGTTAGAAAAACTAGATAAAGACTATCTCGAGAGAGTTACATGGTACAGGGATGCATTAAATAGGGAGGATTTAGCAAAAGTATATCAAGAAAGTATGCTGCTTATACAACCTTCAAGGTACGAGTCTTTTGGTATGACTGTTTTAGAGGCGATGGCATGTGGCAAGCCGGTAATAACTTCAAATAAGGGTGGCATGCCTGAATTGGTAGAAGATGCAGGAGTTGTTTTACCTCTGAAAAATTATCTTTTCACAGAAAATATTTTAGAACTGACAGAGAATTTTAGGTTAAGAGAAAGGTATGCAAGAAGAGCTGCAGAAAAAGCAAAAAAATATGAGTGGGGGAGTGTGGCTAAAAAAACTCTTGAACTATACAAGGCAAAAACAGGTAAGAATGATAAGGAAGGGTTACCAGGAGAGAGCCTTAAGAACTTAGAAGTTTTGAATAATAATAAAAACGCAGATAAAAATAACTCTAAAGACAAATAGAAATTTTATTTTAATAAGACAAAACATCTCGATGGTTACTAAATCTATCTATGAATCTCTTAAAGTTTACTTTTCTATTTTCTTCAGCCGATTTGGCTGCCGCAAAAGCCATCAAATGACTTTGTAAGGATGTTTTTCCCTTACTAAGGTTTTTCTTCGGATTGTTATGCTTAATTGCATGGTAGAAATTTTTCATTATTCTGTCATCTCCACCACCGTGCCCTTTCAATTTTTCAAATTTTATCTTTCTTCTTTTTCTTCTTTTAAAACTAGGAATATATTTTGTAACTATTATCTCTCCGTCTTTAAAATTTCCCTCTATCTTACCTTTATCACAATATATTCTTATCTCTCTATTTAGGTCATCTCCTCCATATCTCATCCTAAAATTTGCATGAATCCCGTTAGAAAATTCCACAATAACATCCTGGTTATCGTTAACGGTATTGTCACTTTTCCAGACACACTTTCCGTATTGTTCTCTATCAAGCGCTTTCTTTCTAGATTTCTTAGTGTGGTCATGAGATATAACACTAGCTGGCCACTCCACTTTTTCTTTTTTATCTTCTAGATATAGTTTTTTTGCATCATAAGGGCATTTTTTAACTTTACATGTCAAACATTTTGTAGTAGATTTTTCAGGAGCATTTTCTTCTTTGAAATAGTCCAACGATCCTCTAGACTCAATAGTATCAACTTTAGAATTGGCTAGCCATGTCAGCAAGTCCATATCATGGCAACTTTTGGTTAAGATGATGGGACCGGTATTTATTTTTCTTCTCCAATTTCCTCTTACATATGAGTGGGAGAAATGCCAATTGCTTACCTCTTCCAATAAATCTATATTTTGAATTTCCCCCAATTTCCCAGATTTTAAAATTTTTTTAATTCTTTGGAATAAAGGAGTATATCTCATTATATAACATATAGAAAAAACTTCAGCAGGCTTCTCTTGAGTACTTATTAGTCCGGCACACTGTTTTACTGTTGTTGCCATTGGTTTTTCTAGCAAAACATGATACCTTTTCCTAACAGCCTTTATGGCAAAATCATAATGAGTGTTATCTGGAGTAGCAATTATTGCAGCATCTGCAATTTTATCTTGCTTTAATGCTTCCTCACCACTTTTAAAAATCATCTCTTCATCGATGTTGTGTCTCTTTTTTGCCTTTTCTCTTTTCTCTTTAACTGGTTCCGCAACTGCAACTACTTTTCCCAATCCCTCTTTTTTTATTATATCACCATACCCCAGACCTC
>PWGL01000110.1 GCA_003554465.1 Candidatus Pacearchaeota archaeon | reverse complement strand
GAATGGATACCTGCCTATAAAAAAAATAAATGGGTTAGGCCTTATTATAATACCTTACAAAGACTTGCAAAATACGCATCAGAATATATAGTTGCTACAGACTTTGATGTAGAAGGAGAAGTTATTGGATGGAATATTGTTAGATTTATGGCAGGAGAGAAAGATGCTAAAAGAATGAAATATTCCACACTGACTAAAGAAGATATTGAAAAAAGTTATAAAAATTTAAGAAAAAATATAGAGTGGGGGCAGGCAATAGCTGGAGAGACAAGGCATAACCTAGACTGGTTATATGGTGTTAATTTGTCTCATGAACTGATAGAGGCCATAAAAGGGGCAGGAAGATTCAAAATAATCTCTATAGGGCGTGTCCAAGGACCCGCATTAAATTTTATTGTGGAAAAAGAAAAAGATATTAAGAAATTCAAACCCAAACCCTACTGGCAAATATTCGTTAATTTAAAAGGTCATGAATTATGGTTAAAGTATAATAAAAATATCAAGAAAGAAGAAAAACTCAAAGAGTTTAAGAATTTAAAAGGTGAAAAAGGCATAGCAGAAACTAAGAAAAAGAATAAAAGTGTGCCTCCACCAGTCCCTTTTGACCTATCTACATTGCAAAGAGAGGCCTATAGATTGCATAAGATATCCCCCTCTAATACCTTAAAAAACGCTCAAAGCCTATATCTTGCAGGGCTAATTTCTTACCCTAGAACTTCCTCTCAAAAAATCCCTGAATCTATAAAGCCAAAAGAAATCCTGAAAAAATTAAAGAAAAATTTCAAAGAAGTAGCTTACGTAACTAGAAAAAAGCCTGTTGAAGGTAAAAAAAATGACCCTGCCCATCCCTCGATTTACCCTGTAGGAGAATATAAAAATGTTAAAGGAGATAAGAAAAAAATATTGGATATGGTAGTAAAAAGATTCATAAGTTGTTTCTCTCCAAACGCAAAGATAGAAGATAAAAAGATAACATTTACACTAGATAAGAATAATGCCAAATTTAAGGCGAAGGGGCTAGAAATTCAGGAAAAGGGCTGGACAGCCATATACCCTTCAAAGTTTAAACAAGAGGAAATAGAAGATATTGAAGGGAAAAAAGAGATTCAAAAATCAAAAATAGAAAAAAAGATGACTAAGCCTCCTAACAGATATACACCCGCCTCAATAATTACTAAGCTCGAGAAAATGGGACTTGGAACAAAAGCTACAAGATCCAATATAGTAGACACTCTTTTCAAAAGAGGTTATATTGACGGAAGACCGGTCAAGGCAACCCCCTTAGGTATTAAATTGATAGATACATTAAAAGAAAATTCCTCTATAATAATAGATGAAGAGTTAACTAAAGAATTTGAAGAAGATATGGAAAAAATTAAAGCGAAAAAGAAAGGGTTGAATAAATTAGAAGATAAAACGATAAAGAAAGCCGAAAAAACGATAAAAAAAATAGTAGACCATATAGAAGAGAAAAAAGATAAAATAGGAAAAGATTTAGTTAATGCAACTAATGAAAATTACCAACAAAAGAAAAAAGAAAACACTATAGGGAAATGCCCAAAATGTAAGGGGAACCTGAGAATAATTTTTAACAGAAAAGTGAAGAGGTATTTTATAGGATGTACTGGCTATCCAAAATGTAGAAATACATATACATTACCTCCGGGAATGATAAAACCTGCGAAAGATAAGGAGAATAAAAATCAAAAATGTAAAGAATGTGGCTGGCCAATACTTATGAGATTGCTAAGTGGGAAAAAACCATGGTTTTTTTGCTTTAACCCAAAATGTGAGAAAAATAAAGAGAAAGACTGGGCTAAGAAAAAGAACGGTGAGAAAGGTGAGAAAAATAAGGAAGTTGGAAAAAAGGAAAAAAGTGAGAAAGAAAAAAGAAAAGGTGGTAAAAAGAAAGAATCAAAAGAAGACAAGAAAGTTAAATGTCCTGACTGCGGGAAAGAATTTAAGTCGGAAAAAGGCCTAAAAATACATATTGGCCAGAAACACTAATGCAGAATTGCAAAAACAATAATAAGATTTATAAATACTAATTCTCAAAACTATTATATGTTAAGAAGAAACTCTAAAAATCGGCCAAAAATAGTCTTGTCAGGACTACCTAATGATATATCTTTATCTGTACTAAATACATTGCAGGAGGAAGGTTATGAGCTGGGAAAAATTAGGGGAAATTCTATAGCACTTAGTGATAGAGATAATGCCGGAAAAAATATAGGAGGAAAAGTTCATTTAATGGGGCCAGACAATTATCAAATGGTTATTGACGGCATGAAGAGGAGACCAGGAAGATTATATGGTATAAATTTAGAGAATGCAGAAACAGATTCTGTAAGCGACTTATTCAAGCAAAATAATGTTCCATTTATAAAATTTGATTCTCAAGATGAATTTAGAGAAGAATCTGAATTAGCAAATCTTGTCAACAATCAAGAAGTTCCGATATTAATAGCTAAAAAATTGCCACTATCGCCTCTCTCTATTAAAAGGTTTTCAGAAAGAGCAAGAATGAATAGCTATGCCAAGAGTTTAGTCTGCGATGCTTTACCATATCTTGAGAGAAGAGATGAAGACAGTGGTCCCGGCATTTACAGATTAGGAATAAAATAAAAAGAGAACATTGAGAATATAACTATATTTAAACAATAAAAATGTTTATAAATATGTCTTTCTAGAAAAATATATGGAAGAAAAATCTCTGAATATTGCAGATCCAAGAGAAAGACCTACAAAAATTGCAATAGTGGGTTATGGTAACATAGGGAAAGGTGTTGAAAAAGCCATTCAAAAAAATGATGAAATCTATAATGATATGGTTCTACATAGTATTATTACAAGAAGACCTGACTCTGTTTTAGAAGAATTAAAAAAATCAGAAAATTATGAGGAAGATAATTTTCCAAAAGTTATCTCAGCTAATAATCTTGAAGATTGGCAAAACTTAGATATTGATGTGGCAATTTTATGTGGGGGATCAAAAAAAGATCTTCCGGAACAAGGACCATTATTTGCTAAATATTTTAACACAGTAGATAGCTTTGATAACCATAAAGAGATTCCAAAATATTATGAAGATATGAATAATGTGGCAAAAGAAAACAGCAATGTTTCGATTATTTCTGCAGGATGGGACCCGGGAACTTTCTCATTTGAAAGAATTTTACAAAATGCATTTATACCAGGATCTAAACCTCAGGGATTTTATGGATTGACTGAAAAAGGAGGACTTTCTATGGGCCACTCCGATGCTATAAGACAAATTGAGGGTGTGCAGGATGCCAGACAGTATTCTCACGCAAAAGAAGATGCCATAAAAAGAGTTAGGAAAGGGGAAAACCCTGACTTAAGCCCCAGAGAAATTCATTGGAGAGAATGTATAGTTGTAGCTAAGGAAGGGTATGATAAAGAAGATATTAAGAAAAAAATTGTGGACATGCCGGGATATTTTAAACCTTACGAAACAACAGTAGAATTTGTTTCTCAAGAGCAATTAGATGAAAAATATTCAGATATGCCTCATGACGGAATGGTTATTTCAGTATCAAAAACAAAAGGCGGCAATCTTGCAAGAATAGAATATAGGAATATTTGGGAAAGTAATCCAGAAGGTACTGCAGGAATACTCACCGCAAGTGCACGAGCTGCCCATAAAATGGGATCAAAAGGTAAGAAAGGAGCTTATGCAATGTGGATGGTTGCTGGAGAAGAGTATAGCCCTTATTCAAGAAAAGAATTATTAAAAGAGTTTACATAATGGAATCTGGAAAAATTTTGCATCCTAAAGGAAATATAACTTCCGAAGATATTTCTAAGGTGGGAAAAATAAAAACTCCCGCATATTTATATGACGACACTCTTATCCTAAAGAGGTGTGAAAAAATTTTAGATATTCCTAATATAAAAAGCACTGCTCAAAAAAACAATATGTATAGGTTTGCTATGAAAGCTAACTCAAATGGGCATATTGTAGATCTGATAACAAAAAAAGGTATAGGTATAGATGCCAGCTCTTTAAATGAGGCAAAAAGAGCAAATATGTCTGGGGTCCCTCTCCAAAATATATTGCTTACATCCCAAGAAATTTACCAAAGAGAAAAGAAAAAAGAGCTGGAAGAAATGATGTTAAAAGGCCTACAATATAATGTTTGTTCAATGAAGCAGCTTAAAGAAATAGCAGAATTTTCATCAAGAAATAAAATACCTCTTTCTATAAGAGTTCATCCTTTAGGAGATGTCGGGTCGGGAGAATCTATAACAAGAAATACTGCATCAAAATACTCATGTTTTGGTATCCACGTAAATGATTTAGAGCAGGTCTTAAATTTCGCAAAGGAGAAAGGGTTATCATTCATAAGAGTTCATGACCACATAGGATCGGGAGGAGATCCAGAGAAATGGAAAGAAAATATCGAGGTCTTACTATCTATAATAGAAAAATACTTTTCAGGTCACCCTGTAAGTATAGTTAATTTTGGAGGAGGAATAAAAGAGGCGAGAATGCCTGAAGATAAATCTGCAGATGTTAAGGAATTAGGAGATTTAGCATATAAAAAAGTTCAAGAATTCAACAATAGGACTAGGAGAGAACTTTCAATAGAAGTAGAGCCTGGAACATATTTAGTAGCAAACTCTGGATACATCATAACTAAAGTGATAGATAAAAAAAGTACAGGAAAAGATGGTTTCAATTTCCTAATTTTGGACGGGGGTATGGAATTGAATTCTAGACAATTACTATATGGTTCAAAACACCCTTTTTATATTATTTCTCAAGAAGGAAAAATTTTATACTCAGATTTCCAGGAAGAGATTCCTGAAACAAAATTTGTCCCTGTGGGTAGATGTTGCGAATCAGGAGACTCACAATCTTTAGATGAAAAAGGAAATATAATTCCTAGAAAAATGGCAGAACCAAAAATAGGTGACTATCTTGTAATAGGTGGCTGTGGAGCTTATGGCTCAACTATGTCCCCTTTTAACTATAATTCACACACACAAGCTCCAGAATTTTCAAAACTTGAAGATGGTAATATCGCTATAACCAGGAAGCCACAAAGCCTAAAACAAATAACACAAAATGAAACTTTTGAAATAATTAATTGATATACTTAGAAAAACCCTTTTTTCTTAATACCTCTCTTAACAATAAAAAAATCTAACTCTTTCTCAGGCTGACTTCTATGCTTAACTAGCCTTGCCTTCCTATTTTTACCCATAATACTCAACTCTATTATGCATTTACTCCAATATTTCATTATATCTCCCCCCACCATGCAATACTCCTTTTCCCAAGATTTTTTTCTGTTATTATCTTCGTCCCCATTATATAAAAAATTTTTATAAACCTGGTTTGTAGCTAAAACAGAAATATCATTGTTCCTGGCTAGATATGCTAGAATTTTCATTTGCCTAACCAGCTCTTTATTAATATTGCTAACTTCCTCCTTATTAATTCTTCTAGCCTCTCCAAGCTCTAACCTATAAAGCATAGTCATACCATCGACAATAACTAAATTCGCATTTCTCTTCAATCTTTTTTCCAAATTCCTAAAAATTTTCTTCTGCTCTTCAAAAGATGTTGCCTTTAACAAAATTATATTTTCTAGAACTTTATCTAATTTATCATCATCACCTAATATTTGTTTGACTCTTTCTGAAGAGAACCCTCCTTCTGTATCAATATAAATAACTTTATGACCTTTTTTTGCCTGGCTAACTGCAGCCAAAATACAAAAATTCGTTTTTCCAGAACCTGCTGGGCCATAAAGAGTAGAGATTACACCTTTCTCATAACCACCAAAAAACCATTTATTTAAATCATAAGAACCAGAAGAAATCTTTCCCCTGTCATATTTCATATACTTTCTTCCACTTTTATAATTGTTATAATTCTTATTTTTCCTATTTTTCTCATATTGACCACTATCTTTTTTAACCATCATAGTACATTAGAAGAATGTATTAATAAAACTAATGGCCAAAAGAAAATTATAAATAGTCTAGTTGAGAAATAGAGGTTCTACTTCCAGATTCTCTTGCTTTCTTATTAGATAAAGCACCTACTAAAGATATTTGATCTGGTAATAGCTGACCGTTAGAATTTTCAAGATGCATACCATCTACAGGAACGACCACGGGCCTTCCATCATGATTATCTTTATCTTCCCTAAATCCTATCTGGCCATAAACCCATCCACCATCCAATTCTCCGTCAAAATAATGGCTCACTTCGGACCTATCTAATCCTGCTGGATTTCCGACAACTGAACCCTGATAGGCTGAATCTTGACTGGCTGAATCCCTCGATACCATAATAAAACTATAAGAAAAGGTTATTTAAAAATATTTATGGTCTATACTATATAATAATTTTATCATTTATCTTTGTCATTTTTATGGGGGTTTTTTTCATTTTCAGAAAAAATTTGACACTGGAATTTCCATAACTTAAAATCTGGCTCCTCCCATGTATCTTTAGGAAGGCCGGCCTTGCCACAAATTGCCTCTAAAAACTGCTCCCTACTCATATCTTGCTCTTCAGCCACTTGTGGAAGCAATAACCCGGTCTGACCTCTAAAATTACAAATTAAACCATCTTTACCTATTTCTATATCATCAGACTTACATTCTTTTGGTATTTCTAAGGTAGAAATTTCTATAGAAATTTCTTTCAGTTCTTCCTTTTTAACATCCTGAAATCTAGGGTCTTCAAAAGCTGCAGACCTTGCTGCCTTAACTATTGCCTTCTTCAAAGGTAAGATAGGATAAGGTAAACCCACACAACCTCTCAACTCATTATTTTTTTTCAAAGTTACAAAAACACCTTTTTTGAAATCGAATTTGTTATTTTTAGGTATATTCGCTTCCTCTCCGGAAAAATTTTTAGTTATAACCTCTCTTGCTAAATTCAAAAGTTCCTTTCCATCTTCTTTCGTAAGTTTAACCATTTTAGAAAAATAATTACTTTACGGACTTTTTAAAATCCTTAACAAAACTATCTGCCTCTTGCTCTATCTGATTTGCCGCCATCTCTACAGCTTTATCTACATTTCTGTCCTTACCTGTCTTTATCTTTAATACTGGATCTTTCGTAGGGTGTTCTCTCCTCCATGCAGCAAAATCTACATTATCATCCTTATTTAGATAAACTCTTAAAATTTCTGCTATAGTTAAGTTATTCAACATTATTTCAGCTTCCTTGTCTTCTTTCTTTAAATATTCTATTTTCATCTTACTACTCATAATTTTATTGGGTTTTTAAAGCTTATTATTCCAATTCTACCTCTCCCAACATCCCTTCATCGTCATCATTTTCCTCTTTTCTTTCTTTTTCTCCTTTCTCGAAATCATCATTTTCGCTCTCTTCACTTTTTTCAGAACTTTGATTAGTATCTTCATATCCTTCCAGTTGTTCCTTTTGTAACTCTCTAGCCCTCATTACTCTCTCTTCCTCCCTCTTCCTCTTATCTTTCTCAACCTGTTCTATTAAATTTTCCGCATCTTCCTTCTCTTCACCCTTTACCTCTTCATTATTATCTTTTTTCTCTAATTTCATTTCCTTCCGCATATTCCTCAAGTCATCTATTGTCAAATTTTTTGCCACATCTCTATCTATCTTTATTTCTCCTTTCTCATCTTTCAATTTTGCTTTTTCTTTTTTCTCCCCTTTTTTCTCCCCTTTCTCAACACCCAATTCTTTCATACTCGCCCTTATTTTTTTCCTTCTCTCAACTTCTTCCACCCTCTTTTTCTTCTCTTCCTCTGTCTCTTCTCTCAGCTCAACCCCTAAATATTGTTCTAACTTTCTAATTAATACTAGAGCTTCCTCAGGTAACTCTTTATTCTCAACCATTTTTAATGCGGCCTCTGACTCACCAATTTCACTAGCCAACTGTCTTCTAGATAACCTCTTATCTCTTCTTGCCTTTGAAATATGCCAATGGTAATTATCTGCTAAATTCAAACTTTTTCCCCTATTTTCACTAATTTTTCTTTTTTCTTTCTCCCTCTCCCTTATTTTATTCAAAGTGCTAGCTTTACCACTACCTATTTCTTCAACATTTTCATTTTCCTTACTTTTAGAAACTTTCTTAAGTTTATCACCAACAGTTTCTCTCTTCTCACTATCTTTCAACTGACCGGTTGTAGGTTTTCTTATAATAGGAATATTTTCATTTTCACTGCAAATCTTGCAAATCTTAATTACACTTCCCTGAAGAATAGCATCAACTAGCTCTGACTCTTCATCTTGCCCACACTTATAACATTTTGCCATTTTCTCTAATTAGTAGAGATTTTGAAGTTTTTAAAAGTTTGTTACAATTGCATTTAGGTGAATCAATAGTATTTTAGAAATATTTAAAAGAACTCAAGGCTTATCTTTTATATGGAAATTAAAAAACCCATACTAAAATACCAATATGTATTAGTTATAGGTTTATCTATACTCTTTTTAGCTTTTCTCTTAATTTACTTAGCAGATATTAAAAATATTTTTGATATAAGAGAAGTATATTCTCATCACTACATCCCACTTCTTTGGCCCTCTGTATTTGGAGAAGGTATGCCAATAGAAATTTTTCATTTACAATTTATAAAAAACAAAAAATAAAGAAATCAAGCTTCCATTAATCCTAATACAACTTCATCTACATTCTTGACATCAATACCTACATCATCAATACATTCTAAAATCCCCTGTAAAACTTCTATTGAAGTGTCAAATGTCCTTCTTTTTTCTTCTTCTACAGAATGAAACAGCAGTATCAGCCATTCATCTCTTTCATCCGCTCTCTCTACTTTCTTACAAATATCTTCTGCCGAATGGTCTTTTGTTAGCCATTCGGTATCTCCTCTTAAATTATAAAAATCCTTACCTTTCTCATCTATAACCCTTCCTGCAATGTAGAAATTCCTGGCTTCTTCCAAAACTTTTTCATCATAATAACCATAAGGATAAGCCAATGTAGAAACATTTATCCCATATCCTTTAAAAAACTCCACGGGATATTCTAATTCATATTTCAATTCTTCTTTTTCCAACTCATCTAACCTTTTATGATTAACTGAGTGAGATCCAATTTCCCAACCTGATTCATACATCTCCATAACATTCTCTATACTTACTGTTTTTCTTCCACCCCACGAATCTGCTTTTACTCTCCTTATATCAGGATATAATGTTCCTGTCATATTGTATTCTTGCATCAAATGAAAAGCATTCTCATACTGTGTCTTTAATCCATCATCAAAAGTTAATGAAACTATTCCTTCATCCAAAGGACTGGGAGATAAAAAAACTCTTGAATAATTAGTAAAGATAATTAAAAAGATAATTAAAAAAATAAAACTTACTATTACCAAAGCCTTCCTTGAAATATTCTTACCCATTTTTGACCCACATATTATTCCATATGATTTTTGACCCACATATTATTCTATATGATTTTTTACCCCATCTAAATTATCACTACCATAAAACTTATTCTCCTCATCAACAACCACCGCGGGAAAGGATGTAATATTATATTTATCTACCAATAAATCTACAGACATGAGATCCATATTAACCGCAATAGGTATCAACAAAACTTCTTCAGGATTTGACCTTTTTAATTCAAGTAAAAAATCTGAGATAACTTTTTGTTCAGCCTTTCTTTCTAACTTGTCAGGATTATGATTGTAGAGGTAAACTACACTAGAATATGAAAAATCACACTTTTCCTTACCTTTAATAAGATTCAGCCACAACCCAGCCCTTAACAAATCATACTTTCTATGCTGTAATTTTAAAGAATCTGTAAATCTCTGAGCAGACTCTAACTCCTCAAGTAACAATGCCTCCTCATAAATCTTATCTGCAAAATCTATATTTACTTTCTCAGTTAACTCACAATCCTCAACTAAAGGTAATGCATCTCCCACCATTTTCATATCTAGAGAATCTAGCTCAGACTCTATATATAACTCTTCAATTCTTGAAAACCTTGAACTTTCAAAGGCAAAACCCAGTAATATACCTGCTGTAAAAATAAAAGCAGCTACTAATAATGCTTGCCAAAAAACATGTTTTTGAGATTTCATTTTTTATTTAGTCCCCCAATCTATATCTTTCCTTAATACCTTATATATGGAAATAGGTATAATAATTGGATAGCATGTTAGGTATAATAATAAATAAATAGGCATGTATAAAAAGTTTTCTTTTTTGAAAGGCTGTTCTTTCATAATCTTCATCGCATAAAGTGTATAAATTAGAGCGAAAAGAAATAGGATAATTCCAAAAATATTCAAAATTGAAGGGGTTATTCCTAAATCCCTCATAGTCACAAAAGGAGTGTCAGCTATAATGCTATGCCGTAATGAATACCTGGCAGAAATAAATCTTGTACCAAATAAATATACAAATATTCCAAGACCGAACGCTCCTAAAAATAAAGATACCACAAAAAAAGGAAGTATGAACATTCCCAACATTCCTTTCTTTAGAAAATGAGACTTATACTTATTAATGGTTTGGAAACCCCCCATATTCCACCTGATTCTCTGCCTATACCATTGGCGGATATTATCAGGGGCAACAGTATAGACTGTAGCAGGTAAACAAACTTTTCTCTTATAGCCATAATGAGTTAGCCTCCATGTAATTTCTATATCTTCCGTAAGATTTTTTGTATCAAATCCTCCTACTTTTTCCAAAGCGCTCTTTTTATATATACTTAATGGCCCAGGAGTAACATAAACAGAATCTACAAACTCAAGCAATTTCCTCGTCCAAGATATAACAGTATATTCTATGGCCTGTAATTTCTCTATATATTTTGTCCTTTTTTTAACTCTTATATATGACGTCACTACACCCATATCTTTATCGTTAAAAAAACCCACCATCTTGCTTATTGCATCTTTCTTAGGATAAGAGTCTGCATCCACAACAGCAACTAACTCTCCTTTTGCCTTTTTCACACCCTTATTAATTGAGTCGGCCTTGCCGCTGTTTTCTTTATTAATAGTTTTAACAATTTTATATTTCTTTACTAATTTACCTACAATTTCCTTAGTCTTATCAACAGACCCGTCATTCATTACAATAATCTCTTTCAGTCCTTTATAATCTGATTTTAAAATTTCTTCAATAGTTTTCTTTATTGCATCTTCCTCATTATAAGCAGGGACTATAATACTTAAAGAAAATTCTTTTTTGGCTTTGGGATAATCAAACATGTTGTTTCTATTTTTTATATATAATAAAACAAATAAAGAGGTCATATATAATGCTATAAACATATAAAACAAATAGATATAGGATAAAAATTCCATTTTAATTTCCTTCTTCTTTCTTTGAAAGATGAAAATAGTCATAAAATTCATCACTCAATTCCAATTCTTTAGTTCTACCTTCTTTCCTAGCCTTAACCAAGCCCAATTCTACAAATTTTTTGATGTGGTCATAAGATTTATTTCCTCTAATTTTTACAACTATAGATTGTTTAACAGGCTGCTTGTAAGCTATTACCGCCAATGTCTCCTGTTCTGCCTTTGTAAACTCTGATTGTCCTGTAGCTAACCTTTTAACAACATCTGCATAATCTTCTCCCACATCCATTTTCCACTTATCCTCGTTATCCATAATATTTAGTGCCGTCTTTTCATTTGAATACCTATCTTTTAACTTACCAATTATTTTCCTCACCAATATAGGATTTATATCTGTAAGCATAATAAGATCTTGCAAACTTAACCACCTACCTGCAACAAATAACGCTGCCTCTATTTTTTTCATATACTCTTTTTCTTTCTCTTTTCCAATTTCCATAAATAAACCACAAAATAAAAGTTTAAAAATTCTTTCTTTTATTATTTCACTTAATATTTCCATTCAATAAGTTACTTATAGCTAAAAACCCAGTTCTTATAAAAAGTAAATAATGCAGGGAATCCAATAATCACTATAACTGACTGAGATATAAGATAGTTGATCTCTAAAATTTCCACTAATAAATTCAAAAAGATAGCATTTATTAAAAATCCAGATATACTAACTATAAAGAATTGATAGTACTGTTCATGCAACCTTTTTGGGTTAAACATATTAAATATATATTTCTTATTCAAAATAAAACTGACACTAATCATAACAATATAAGACAGGAATAAAGAAAAAAGATAATGCATCTGAAAAATAGTTGTTAAGGAAAATAAAAAAGAAAATAAAATTATCCCTGAAATTAAAGAAATAAATATACTATCACTAATTTCCTCAAAATGACACATTGCCCTATCTATCAACGGAAGATTATAATATTTTATCTTTTTTTTCATTTTCACTAAATAAAATTTATACTAAATACTAAACTTCAAACCTCAACAAAGCCCCCATTCCTCCAATATTCCAAAATTGTTTACCTTCTTCAGTTTCCACACTTACTATCTCAACCTCTGCCGAAATATTTTTAGCCTCTCTTGTAAACTTTGCTATCTTGGGCTTATCTAATTTTTTTGATAATAATATTTTTTCAGCTGCCCCATACTTCAAAGATTTTTGAATATCTTCTTCCTTATAGGCAGCTCCTAAATCTTTTCCCAGCCTCCTAAAAAATTCTTCCAGCAACTGTTTCTCTCTCATTATCTCTTGTTCTTCTAAAATATCCTGGCACTTTTCAACCAACAATTCTAAACCCGACTCATCAGTGTAACCCAAATCTTTCTTGCCTATAATCATCTCTTTAAGTTGCTCATTTAACTGCCCTTTTTTCAAAAAATCTTCCTTTGTAGGCATGGGGCCTCCAATTATTATCCCTTTCAACTTATCTCTTTCCCAAAATAAATCTTTCATAGTATCTGCTACTCTCTTAAAAAACTTCTTCGCCATTGTTTCTGTCTTCCTACTAAATCTCTGACTGCTCTGACCCCCAGCTCTTTGTTTTCCTGGAACTCCTGAAGTCATATGTCTCAAAACCTTAACCCTTTTACCTTCTAGTAAACCAAAAGTTGCCTCTTTCCTATCCATAACAACCAAACCATAAACTTCATCTGCCTCTAACTGCTCTTCAAGAGGTTCTAAAACAAATTCCTTATCACATCTATAAAGTCTGGTGTTTAATGGCTTTGGAGGCTCCACATCCCATAGATCGATTTCTGACTTTCCCTCTGAGTCAGAAACATTACCACAAAAAATGGCCAAACCATTTTCAGGAGTTTGTTTGTATCTTTTCAAAAATCTCCCTATAGAATCTAATGCAGAAATGACATTTTTCCTAGTTCCTTTTTGCTTAATATTCTCAGCTGTACCTTTCTCATCTTCCATCTGTCTCCTAACACTATTCAAATCTTGATCTGCAGGTATATATACACTTATTAGTTCAGTCTGACTACCCTTAATATCTTTCAATTCTTCTACTACACCTTCAAGCTCTTGTCTTGACATAACCATTTTCCATATAATAAACCAAATCTCAAAAAGAGACAAGCCATGCCATTAATTAAACAAAGGTATTTAAAAAGGTTATTAAGTAAGAAACACCCATATTAGCAGATTACCAATATTAAAATAGATATTTAAATTCTAAAATATAAAATACTAACACTCTTCATTTAAAAATTCTATATTAAAATTGCCCTCTTTAACATCTCCGGCATTAGTGACATTTTTCAAATCTTCAATCATCCCTTCTAATTTCTCCCTGCTATCTTTCTCTATAGTAATATTTATAGGCGCCTTAACAGACTTATTCTCACTAGATTTTTCATGCCTAACCTTTTTCAAAATTTCTATAAATAAATTTCCTTTTTCTTCAACTGTCTCGTCATCTATCTTCTCTTTCTCTGGCCAATTACTAATATGAATGCTATCTTTTCCTTCAAATTCAGAGAATTTCTTATGATAAATTTCCTCAGTTATATGAGGCATTATTGGAGAAAACATTTTCAACATAGCTAATAATGTTTTTGCCAAAACATACTGGGCAGACTTTTTCTTCTCCCCTTCTCCCTTATATACTCTATCTTTAACAATTTCCAAGTAATTATAAGTAAAGTCCCAAAAAAATCTTTCGGCCTTTCTCTTAGCATCGCCTGTCTCATATTCCTCAAAACTTTTAGTTACATCTTCTATTAAATTGTTAAGCTTTACCAAATGCCAATTATCTATAAGTTCTAATTTTTCAGGCCTCTCAATCTTCTCCATATCTTCCAAATTCATTAAAACAAACTTAGAGGCATTCCATAATTTTTTCATAAACCTCTTTCCCGCAACTAATTCAGACTCTTTAAATGGTAAGTCTCCTCCCCATTTAGCATTTCCGACCCAATACCTAAATGTGTCTACATCGTATCTCTCTAATAAATCATCAGCCCAAACAACATTACCTTTTGACTTAGACATACCATGACCCTTTTCGTCTAAAACATAAGTTCCTATAGCTATATTTTCCCACGGAATACTTTTAGAATGCAAATATGATTTTAGTATTGTATAAAACGCCCATGTCCTTATTATATCTTGAGCCTGAGGTCTTAATGAAAAAGGAAAAACATTATCATAATTCTCCTTATTTTCCAGCCACCTCCCTGCTATTTGAGGTGTAACAGAGGAAGTCATCCATGTATCAAAAACACTATCTTCTGCCTCAAAGTCATCTGAGCCACATTCACACTCTTTATCAAGACTTTCCTGAGTAGGATCTATAGGTAAACTATCTTCGCTAGGAAAAATAGGTTTGTCGCACTCTTTACAATACCATACAGGTATGGGGACACCATAATATCTCTGTCTAGAAACACACCAATCCCATCCAAGATTATTAACCCAGTCTTCATACCTATTTCTCATATAATTAGGATACCAATTAATCTTTCTACCTTGCTTTATCAACTCATCCTTATAGTCTAAAGCCTTAACAAACCATTGTTTTGTAACTATATATTCTACAGGTGTATCACATCTCTCACATGAACCTACCGTCTGTTGTAATTTCTCTTGTTTCTTCAATCTACCTTCCCCTCTTAAATCAGCAATTATTTTCTCTTTGGCTTCTTTAACATCGAGCCCCTCATACTTGTCCGCCAACTCATTTAATTTACCTTCCTCATCTATACAAACTTTTAAATCCAAATTATATTTTTTCCATTTCTCTATATCTGCATTATCTCCAAAAGTGCATACCATCAATACCCCTGTTCCAAATTCCATATCCACATTTTCATCACTTTTAACCTCTACCTCATAATTGAATAAAGGTACTTTCAACTTTTTTCCAATCAAATGACTATTCTCATTATCTTCAGGATTTACAAAAATACCGACACAACTAGGCAATAACTCTGGTCTTGTGGTAGCTATAGTTACTCTCTCTTCATTCCCCTCAATATCAAAGTCTATATAATTAAGTGTTGTATGTCTATCCAAATCTATTACTTCTGCCTGAGCCAAAGCAGTTCCATGGTAGGGACACCATATTACAGGTTCTTCAGCTCTGTAACAATCTCCTTGCTTAACTAAATCTAAAAAACTCTTTTGAGAAACTTTTTGAGCCTCATCTCCAATAGTATTATACAATAAATCCCAGTCATAAGAATGACCTAATGCCTTGAAAACTTCATCGGAATAATCTTTTATAGCTTTTCTTGATTCCTCTCTACATATTTTCCTAAACTCTACCCTATCTGTATTCTTCTTATTTATCCCTAATTTCTTCTCCACAAATTTCTCAGTTGGCAAACCGTTGTCGTCAAAACAAGGAGGGAAATAAACATTAAACCCTCTCATCCTCTTATAACGAGCAATAATCTCAAATTGAGTATAATGTAATGCATGACCCACATGCAAATGACCTGCCGATGCATATGGTGGAGGAGTATCTATAGAATATATATCCTTATCCGAATCTTTACAAAATTTATAAATACCTTTTTTCTCCCAATACTCTTGCCATTTCTTTTCAATCTCTTCAGAGTTATACTTTGCCATGATTTTTCTTAGAAAAGACTATTTTTAAATGTTACACATTCAATAAATATCTCCAAATCAATAAAATAACAACATTTAAAAAACATTCATAATTAATACATAAAATGGCAAAAGATAATAGTATGGGAATGCCCGGAGGCTTTGGCGGATTGATGAGGTATAATGAAGAATTTCCTTCAAGGTTTATGTTAGATCCGAAACATGTAATTATATTTGTAATAATTATAGCATTATTTGTAATAGGTCTCAAAATTTTCTTCCCAGTACAAAATTTAATAGGAGCGCTAATATGATTCCGGGAATGAACCCAAAAAAAATGAAAAAGATGATGTCCCAGATGGGGATAAGTCAGGAAGACATTGAAGCAAATAGAGTAGTTATAGAGCAGGAAGATAAAAATATAATTATTGAAAACCCAGAAATAACTAAAGTTTCTATGCAGGGAAAAGAAACGCTTCAAATTTCAGGAGATATGAATGAGGAAGGTAAAGAAAACTATAATGAAGAAGATATCAAACAAGTTATAGAAAAAACTGACTGTAGCGAAGAAGAAGCAAAAAAAGCTCTAGATGAAAATGACGGTGATTTGGCTGAAACAATTATGAGTTTGAGTTAATTATGTAAAACCATATAACATTAACATTTCTCCTTAAAAAATAATCCGTGCTTAATCAATAATTTTCTTTCTATAATCTCTTGAAAATCTAGCTTTGGATCCTATTACCATCGCAGAGACATAACTTTCGAACCCCACCTGTTTTCTTTTCTCCATGAAATTCAAAACTAGAAAGATATAATATGTTTATCAATTTCCCAATCCATCATCCTTAAAAGAGAACTCTTTAACCCCTATATACAAAAAACCCATATCTCTAGGATTAATACTACATTATATATAATTTATTAAATTCTTAATCCCATACTCCATAAAAAAATATGCTATCTTGCACAGTTGACCCATTATGAATTTTTTCTAGATTTGCAGTTATTTTTATCATTATATATTAACTTGCATTATTAAATGAACCTAACATGCTATATCTATTATCAAAAATACGAGTCAAAAGCCTATAGAATATGACTTTTTCCTGATCACTCTTAGAATTGCGAAGCTTAAATCCCATAATAAATCTCAATAACCAAAGTTATTTTAATGGCTATTTCTATGTAATTATAATAACTGAATAACTAGATAGGAGAATCTAGTAATAAAAATGAAAAAAAAAGCTGAAAAATATGAAGCTAGTTTAAAGAATGCTAAACAACTTCTGCAAACTGCAGACCACCTAACTTACACAACATATAATATAGTTAAAGATAATAAGATATTATTAAAAATCTTAGAAGATGTTCATAAGTCAGTTAAGCTGACAATAAATTCAATACTACAATACGAATATCTTCATAAAAATATAGAAATTTATAAAAAACCCAAAGAGAATTTTAAAAGTTTTAAAAATCTGTCAGAAAAATATAATATCGGACAAAATCAATTAGAGACAGTTATAAAGATATTAGAAATAGGAAAAAAACATGAAGAAAGCCCTTTTGAATTTGGAAAAAATGATAAAATGGTGATTATGACTGGTGACAAAACAGATACATTAACTATTGAAAAGATGAAAAAATACCTGTTAGAGGCAAAAGACCTTGTTAGAAAAGCTGAAATCGCATTTAATCGGTAAAAAAAGAGTTTTTAAAAATATTTGAAAAAAGCAAAAAATATAAATACTCCTGTTTATAAGTAATCTGTACTTCTAATAAGAAAAATGATAAATAATTTAGATTCAAATAGGGAAAAAAGGAAATAGTGTTTCTTAAAAATGGAAAAAATAATACAACAAAAAATTAGTGCAGACCACCTCTTGTATGTCAGTCTTAAGTACACAAAGACAACAGATGTTATTTTGAATCTTATTTCTAGATGGACTCACTTAATTGAAAAATCTATAGACAGACTTTTAGAAAAACTAAAAGAAAATAAAAAAATAGATGAAATCCCTGGTACAATAGTCCCGAAAATAAAAACAATTAAGGACAACTATAATCAAAAAGATATTATTCAGGCCGTAGAGTTATTTGATTTTTTTAGGAAAATGGAAAATTTAGAGAAGACAAGAGAGCATGAATTTAGAAAAAATGTGACATTAAGTGTTAGATATAAGGGAAAATGGACATATATAGATTTAGAAAAACTAAAAGAGTATAGCCAAATATTGGAAGAATTTATTAAGGAGATGAAGAAAAATATATAATTGTAATTTAAAAATATATTTCTAAAAAAGATATTCATGATTAGTTAAATTTAAAAACTATACAGATTAGGGAATAATACCTAGAAAATGGCAAAAGTATATGCGATAACCTCTGGCAAAGGTGGAACTGGAAAAACAACAACTGCAGTAAACATAGGTGCTGCCTTGAATAAGTTTAAAGAAGATGTAGTTATTGTAGACACAAATGTCATGACTCCAAATATAGGACTACATTTTGGAGCTCCCGCAGTCCCTATATCCCTAAGTCATGTTCTAGATAATAGTGTAAAATTAGAAGAAGCAATATATGAGCATGATTCTGGAACTAAAATAATTCCTTGTTCTTTATCTTACAATAAATTAAAAGAAGAGGATAAAAAAACCTTGAAAAAAGTTGCTGAAGAATTAAAAGAAATTAGCGAACATATAATACTAGATTCTGCAGCAGGCCTGGGAGAGGAAGCAGAAATGGCTATAGATTCCGCAGATGAAATAGTAGTAGTTACTAACCCTAATACCTTATCAGTTACAGATTCCCTAAAAACAATAAAGATGGCAAAAGAAAAAGGGAAAGAAGTGAGGGGTGTGGTAATCACAAGATCAAAAAATAAAAAGAGTGAGATGTCGATTGATGACATTGAAGACATGCTAGAAGTACCAATTTTAGGTATAGTTCCTGAAGATGAAGCTATAGATGAAGCTCTTAATAAGAAAAATGCAGTAATACATACAAGAGCAAAATCAAAAGCTGCAAAAGCATATCAAGACATAGCAGCTAAAATTTTAGGGAAAGAGAGAAAAGAAAGATCATTATTCTATAAAGTTTTAGAAAGAGTAGGTTTAAGATAAAAAATTAATTTATTGTACGTTACTCCCCAAATCTATTTCCTCATCCGGCTGTAGCAATTTCACTTCGCTCTTATCCTCATTTACAGCAGCTAAAATCATTCCCTTGCTCTTAATACCTTTCAAAATCTTTGCATCCAAGTTGCAAAGAACTATACATCTCTTACTTTCTAGATCTGATTTACTATAATATGGTTTTAATGCTGCCACCAATGTTCTATTATTATCTTCTCCCACGTTAACTTCCAACTTAAATAATTTATTGCTCTCTTCCACATCCTCAGCTTTCAAAATCTTGCCTGCCCTTAAATCTATTTTTCCCCACTCTTTAAACCCTATCTTATCTGGCATCTTACTTATCCTAATAAACACTACTTTATAAATCTTAACTCAATACTGGCATTCATAAGAACCAAAAATTCTAACATCTGCCATTTTCTTAACCTCTCTTAAGGCATCCTTACAATCACTATCCAATTCATGGCCATTAAAATCTATATAAAAAATATATTCTCCTAAATTGATTTTAGTAGGTCTACTCTCTATTTTTGTTAAATTTATCTTCTTCTCTCTAAAAGCTTTTAACAAATCATATAACAATCCTGGCCTGTCCTCTCCAGGATGAACAGCCATACTTGTCTTAAAATCTTTACTGCCACTTCTACAATCCTCATTCTTCTCTAAACTCAGTACTAAAAATCTGGTAACATTATTGTTATTATCTTCCACATTTTTCTCATCTATATTCAAATTGTATTTTTCGGCAGCTAACTCGGAACCTATTGCTCCTAATTTCTCATTACTGTTTGAAACAATCCTCATAGCCTTAGCAGTACTAGAAACCTTTTCCTCCTGATATCCTTCATCCCTGATATAATCCCTAGCCTGTCCCAAAGCCTTAGGGTGAGATACAATTCTCTCGACACCTTTGCCTTTAGAAGCAAGACAGAGATTTATAGGTAAAATTATTTCATCTACAATATAAACTTTTTCTTTATATAATAAATCCAAAGTTTCCCCCACACTTCCGTCAATCATATTTTCTACAGGAACTACACCTATTCTTCCCCTTTTAACATTCTCAAAAACCTCCCCAATATTATCACAAAAAATTACTTCTTCAAGGTAATTAGTAAATTTTTCAGCCATTTCTTTATTTTTAGCAAAATACTTCCTAACAGCCTCATTAGAAAAAGTTCCTTCAGGACCTAACGTAGCTATCATTTTTCATTCCTTTTTGCCTCTCTAACAATTCTCTCAAAAATATCTTTAACAAAATCCTTACTTAATCCTTTCTCCTCTGCATTCTTAAACAATTTTTCGTACATCTCATCCTCTCTATCCTTGTCTGTTATAGGTAAATTATTTTTCTTTTTATATTTCCCAACATCTCTTATTAATTTATCCCTCTTTTTTAATAACTCTAAAATATCGAAATTAATTTCATCAATTTTCTTCCTCATCTATCTCTTGTCTTATATTACCAAGTCCCATTTTATTCTATCTTGCTTCCCAACCCAATACCCTCGTCTGGCTCTAAAAGTCTTGAATTTTTTCCTGCAGCTAAAATCATCCCTTCACTCTTAATACCCATAATCTCAGCTGGCTCTAAATTGACAAAAACAATACATTTTTTTCCCTTCAGCTCTTCAATATCATAACTTTCCTTTAATCCTGCCACCAACTGTCTTTTTTCTCTGCCAATATCTACTACTAACTTAAAAAGTTTTTCACTATTTTCTACATCCTCTACCTCAACTATTTTAGCTACTCTCAAATCTAATTTTTGCCAACTTTTAAAATCAACAACACCCTCCCCCTTATCTTTTGAATCTTTTTCCTCCCCATTTTTCTTTCTTTCTATTTTCCCACTATCTTCAGAAAATTCTTTTTTCTCGAATAAAATTTTTGCTTTTTTGACCTGACTAATCTCTAGAGGTTTTTTTAGGTTCTCCAATTTAATTTCAAAATTAAAAGTTCTAGCAATTTCTTCGCTAGAATTAGGCATAAAAGGCCACAATAATATTGCCGCAACTTTTATCTTGCTAGCTACAATATACAAAACTTTCTTATTGCCATCTTCCCATGGCTTCTTCTCATCAATATATTCATTGCAATCATCAACAATGGAAAAAATCTCATTCAATACTTTATCAAATTGATAATTGTTCATAAATTCCTCAACTCTCTCAACCTTCATAGACAAATCTGTATCTTTAGTATTTTTCTCTAAACCATATTTTTCAGCAAGGCTAGAAACTCTAGAAACCAAGTTACCTAATTTGTTTGCTAGCTCATAATTATGTCTATCGACAAGAGCTTTTTCTGAAATGTCTCCATCATAACCAAAAGGAATATTCCTCATAAGAAAGTATCTAAGGGAGTCTGAACCATACTTATTAGTCAACTCTACAGGATCTATAACATTTCCCAAACTTTTACTCATTTTCCTACCATTCACTGTAAAAAAACCATGAATAAATAATGTACTAGGTAATTCACAACCTGCTCCAAGTAAAAGAGCCGGCCAAATAGTAGCATGAACTCTAAAAATATCTTTTGCCATCAATTGAACATTAGGAGGCCAAAATTTATCAAAAACACCTTCCCCTTTTAACCCAGTTAAATAATTCCAAAGAGCGTCTGGCCAAACCCATGTGCAATGATTATCATCAAAGGGAAGATCTATTCCCCAGTAGACATTCTCTTTCAAACGTGATACCGAGACATCTTCCAAACCGTCTTTAATAAAATTGATTATTTCTTTCCTTCTTATTTCGGGAAGAATACAATATCTTCCAGATTCTATTAATTCTAGCAATTCGTCTTGAAATTTAGAAAGTTTAAACATATAAGCTTCCTCATTCCTCAATTCTGGAACTCGATTATGTGCAGGGCATTTTCCATCCTCCAAATCTTTCTCTGTTAAATACTGTTCGCAACCAATACAATAATAAGATTCATAACTGCCTTTGTAAATTAATCCTTTATCATACAAATCCTGTAATAATTTTTGAACTTCTTTAACATGGCCCTCCTCAGTAGTACGAATGAAGTTATCATTAGATATATTTAACAACTGAAATGCTTTTTTCCATCCTGCCACTATGTCATCTACAAATTTCTTCGGCTCCACACCTTTTTCCTCTGCAGCCTCTTGAATCTTTTTTCCATGTTCATCAGTGCCTGTTAGAAAGAAAACCTCTTTACCTTTCAACCTGTTCCATCTAGCCAAAATATCTGCTGCTATAGTCGTATATGCACCTCCTGCATGCACAGGACCATTAGTATAATATATAGGAGTAGTCACATAAAACCTATCTTCCTTCTTAATATTATCTTTATTTACCATAATTGTAGTGAGAAATAACCATATAAAAAATTAACTGTTTTAATAAACAAAATATATAAAAAAGAATAAGAAAATATTTATACATTGTTTTCCTAATAGGACTATGGTAAGAAAAGAATTTTTTAGAGAAAGAAACCCTTCAGAAATTGAAAATCTCAAGATAGAAGAAACTGGTGAACAAGAAGGCCTTGTTGAAAGAATAATGGGATTAGGAGGAAGTGAAGGGATAATATTAAAATCAAGCCTAACCCCTCAAAGATTTTTTGGAAATAATGGCAACTCTGCAGAAGCTTCAAGAAAAAATCTGAAACATGGAGAATACCTAAGATTAAATCAACCATATAACCTACGACAAGCTCTTGAAAAGAAAATGATCCCTTTACAGTATAGAAGAGAGTCTTTAAGACAATTAGAAGGAGTTCCTGAAGAAGACATAAATGTAGTGGGTTTTTCATTTATGCCTATTATCGGAAACGATAAAAGAAAAAGAAAGATTTCTTTTTATGCTACTCCCGAAGGTATAAGATTATTTACATATTCGGAGAATATAAATAAAAAAGGTGCTATTGCCGACTCGGGAATTCAGGTGATGCCCTACGATGATGCAAAAAGAATATCAAGAGAAGGAGGACAAATAGTTTGTCAGGTACCCTCAAGGGAAAAAGGGAAAAAAAGATACAAATTGAGACTTGAAAATTTCCCACTAGTAGAGACTACTAACAAAAGAAAAAATCCAAAAGCAATAATATGGGGTTTAAAAGCTGAATATACCCTAATGCCCGAACATAAATTCTGGACTTTTGGGTATACAAGAGAAAATGAGAGGAAAAATTCATATTCTATAATGGTTCAGCCACAAGAGATAGCAGCATATATTAAAGCCGCCGGAGAATACTGGAAAAATGAAAGAAATGACATACCTATGAGAATGAATCCCTTTCCTTTACCTTCAGAAGAACAAGCCGAATTTTATAGGAAGTTAAATAACAATGTTATTGTATATGATTCAACATTGAATAGTAAGAAAAAATTGAGGAAACTTCATCTAGATGAAAAAAGTATAATGCTTGCAAGACAAATTTCAATATTAGGACACTATAGAACAGTATTTTGGGATTTTTTTCACAGAGATTCAAAATTTAAAGATTATGACTGGAGCACCCCTTGAAAAATAAATGAATAAATTCAAATAGTATAAAAAATTGCTATAATAATAAATATAAGACAGCGCCAGTAGTCTAGGGGTTAAGATACTGCCTTCCCAATAAAAATCTCAAAAGGAAAAAGGCAGTGGCCCGAGTTCGAATCTCGGCTGGCGCATTTTTTATTTGGATTATTCTTAGAAATTATTTATAAAGAGCTATTAATTATAATAATATTTAAATAATTTAGATTATTAATAATTATATGGAAGATGAAATTGTTTTAAGAGACTGTTTAAGAAATTGGGATGCCTATGTTGTACCAATAGGTGAAGATAAAAGAAAGATTTTTAGTGGGTCTAAAGAAGGCATAATTCATTGGGCGTATAATTTAAAAAAAGATCAAGAAGAAAAGATTTTATTAGACAGAAATATTATGAAAGGTGTTAAATATAATCCCACATCAAAAGGTTATCAACTTATTTCATTTAGAGAAAGGTTGACACCACTAGAAGAGAAAGTATTATCTAAATATGAAAATGAAATGAGAGATGGAAAAAGAGTCATTATGACAAAACAGGAGCAAAAAAAGGTTAGGAGAAATAAGAGAAAAAACTATAAACAGACAGGATTATTTTAAGGTTTAATATATTGGAATTATAATTAATCTAAGGTCTAGATTGATGAAATATAATTATATTTAAATTGGGGCCGTAGGGTAGTGGCAGCCTCCAACCATGGGGTGGTTGAAACCTGAGTTCGATTCTCAGCGGCCCCATATTTAAAGCTTACTAAATATATACATACATGTTAGGTATAATATACTATAAAATAAGAAAGGAAGAAGAACAATATAAAAAATAAAGAAAAAAGAAATGATTATTCTACATCGACCTTGTTACCTTTCTGGCCTTTTTGCTTCTTAGCTCTTATAACTAACACACCATTTTCATATTTAGCATCTGTTTTCTCTGGCTCAATCTTGGTAGGTAAGGGTAATTTTCTATAAAAGCCTTTGTAACCTCTCTCTGACCTATAATACCCTTCCCTCTCTTCTTCTTGTTTCTGCTTTTTCTTACCTTTTATAGTAATTATATCTTCTTCTGCATCAATATCTATGTCTTCTTTATCCATACCTGGCATATCCATGTTTATAACTAATTCATCTTCTTCCTCGCTAATATATGTTTCTGGATAATTAAAGCCTTCCACCTCTGGAAATTTCTCCTTAAACCCATCATTGCTATCTCTCATAAATTTATCTATATCATCTCTCATTCTTTTCAAAATTTTAAAAATATCTCTTGCCATTTTACCTCCTGTTTTATTTAATTGAACCTAATTTGAATATATCTCTAATCATAATTATAATAATAAACCAAAATTTATAAAAATTTCTATAATGTTAAAATATCAGAAAATAAGATAATAAAATTATTAAAAATAATCAAACATATATATCTACACCTTCGCCTTTATACTCTTTCTTTAAGTTTTCAAACTCTTTCTTATCAATTATACCTTTCTTGTAAATATCTAATAAAAGTATATTAATAAAATCATCTAAATAAGGCTCTATAAAATTTGTGCCAAACAAATCTTCATTGTCTGCAACAATTTTCTTCCCAGATTCAATAAATTCCTTAGGTTTTTTTAACAAGGGAGTTACTTCACTTAGTACTTGTTTCATATTCTCTTGCTTTTCTTTGACTTCTTTACCAACAGGCACTTCCTCAGGATTCACACTTTCATCAGAAGACAAATCTATATATAAACCCGCTGCCTTTTCAATTAATTCTTTATTTTCTTCTGCCATATCAAAAAATCCTTAAACAAGTATTTAAATTTTACTACCAACTAAGCATCTCTTTTCTAACATTTTTAGCATATTTTCTTGCCTTATGCAAAGGTTCAGGAATTTTATGAGGTGAGAAAGTAAATTTTCTAACCAAGTTTTCGGCAAGCTCAAGAGAAATTTTATTGCCTGGACTAACTATTAAAGGTTTGGCACCTTCTTTAGTTTTAACTACCTTACCTCTCACTTCAGAGTCTACCAAAATTTTATCATCTTCCTCTTTTCCAAAAATTAACTTGTCTGCAACCCCTATAGTTGGCAAATTTATAGAAAGAGAAAGATGGCTTGCTAACCCCAAACTTCTAGGATGTAAGATCCCATGAGAATTTACAAAAATAACATCTGGTTTAATCCTTAATTTATTGAAAGCCTGTACCATTGACGGCAATTCCCTATAACTTCTAAACTCAGGTATATATGGAAATTTAACAGTTTCAATAAAATATTCCTCATCTACTATCTCTCCCTCCTCGATAACCACAACAGCAGAAACTATCTTATTTCCCGCAAAGGCAGAATAAATTCCCCCTAATTTTCTGACCTCATCTGACCCATTAACAATTTCTAAATTTTTTGACAATCTTTCTTGCTCCTTTTTCGCCTTTCCCAAATCCACATTATATTTTGCAGCCAACTCTTTATGTTTCTCTTTTTCCATACATAAAAGAGAATAAAAGACTATTAAAACTTTTCTCTTCACCGCTAAACTTAAAAAGGTTGGACTATTTTTACAGTCATGATAAGTAAAAAATGTCCTAAATGTAGGGGAAAAGTAAAAAGAGAATATGATTTTTGCCCTTACTGCAGTTATAACTTAAAAAAAGAAAATGAAGGGAAAAATTGGGGTTTTTTAGGTAGAGACGATACATCTCCAGATTTTAACAAATTTTCAGAAAAGATGGGATCGTCCGGAGGTTTTGGGAGACTGTTAAATAATCTGATGATGCAATTTGATAAAGAGCTTAGAGAATTAGACAAGCAGATGGGGGAAGATAAAAGACATAATAGGAAAGAAGGTAAGCCAAAAGGGCTAAGTATAAACATTTCAACAGGAACAGGAAAAAATCCGAAGATAAAAGTAAAACGTAGAGGTCCCAATCCTAGGAAAGAAGATTATAGCGAAGAAGAAATGGAAAGCAAAGAGGTTAAACATCCAAAGCTATCAAAAAACAAGGCTAAGAAAATATCAGGCATGCCTAGAGAGGAGGCAGAAACTAATGTTAGAAGAATGTCCGATAACCTAATATATGAAATAAAGTTGCCAGGTGTTAAATCTATAGGGGATATAGGGATTAGCAAATTAGAAAACTCTATAGAGATTAAAGCAATAAGTGACGATAAAGTATATGTTAAATTGATACCATTATCTGCACTGATTAAAGACTATAAATTAAAAAATGGTAAACTAATTCTTGAGTTAGAATCTGAAAATTAATTTAATACTTAACTAAAAAAATACTCTTTAGCCCCCTTAATACTTCCTACTTCCCTAACATCTATGCCTACATCACTTGCAATATCAACCCTAATAGGCCTTACTTCTTCCTGACAAATCTCTGTATGGCCAAAATCTTCGCAATGTTCGCTTCTTTCATAAACTATACCTTCGGACTGAGATAAAGGTGTTAAAAAAAGTTTGGCTCCAATATCTTTGCTCGCCTTAGCCTTCTCTAATATAGCAGAGGCGGGTCCAATACTGCCATCATGATTTACTCTTCCTGTAATAATAACTGATTTATTAGGCCGCCTACCTGTTAAAGCTCCAATTGTGGCTACAGACATCGCTGCTCCTGCAGAAGGCCCTCCAACGACTGAAGCCTTGGCATCTATCGAATAAATTAAATCGTAATCATTTACATTCATACCTGTAATTTCTTCTGCTGCCAACTTGGCCATTCTTATAGAATGCTGTGTATCTGCCCAAAATAAAATATTATCTATATCTGTCAATGTCTTCCCTGTCCCATTAGGAATTGCCTCTACCTCTAATGTGGTAGCTACACCTTTTCCATCTTTATCAGCAGCAGGAAGCATCATTTCCACTTTAGTTATATTTCTCTCTATATCTATATCTTCCACCGCTTCCTCTTCTTTAACATCGCCTCTAATCGATTCCTCGTCTTCAACATCTAAATCTTCATCATTAATTTCTCCCTCTATTTCACTTATATTTGGAATTACCAGAAGTAAATTCAGAACTAATAAGATTGTAAAGATAATTCCTAAATACAGCAATATTTCTTTATTTTGTTTTTTCATTTTTAATACTATTAATTATAATCGAGACTATAAAAATTTAATGATGAGCCCGCCAGGGATCGAACCTGGGACCTCTACCTTTCCATACTTATGAAAATTTATCAGAGTAGCGCTCTAACCGACTGAGCTACGGGCTCCTAAAACATTTAAAATAAATCTCTTTAAAAGCTTTTTGAATTAAGAAAAAATATATTAATGGAAGAAAGTTATATAATTTGCTTAAACAATATTAAAAACAATCATACAAAACCTTTAAAAACCGAACTGATTAAAAATAATTACTAAAATGATGAATGCATATAAATATATAAGAAAAAACATAAGAAATAATGTGAAAGAGAATTTGCCTAGCTGGAGAAAGCAAAATTCAGTAGTGAAGATAGATAAGCCTACAGACCTAAAAAGTGCTAGAAAAATGGGTTATAAAGCTAAAAAAGGAATTGTGGTTGCAAGAGTAAAGGTGAAGAGAGGAGGAAGAAAAAGGCCAAAAAGGAAAGCCGGGAGAAAAGGAAAAAATAAAACTATCAGGAAAACACTAAAAAAGAATTATAGATGGATAGCCGAAGAAAGAGCTCAGTCAAAATTTCCGAATTTAGTATCATTGAATTCATACAAAATTGCAAAAGGTAGAGATAACTATTTCTTTGAGGTTATTCTTGTCGACCCTAATAAGCCCGAAATAAAAAGTGATAAAGAACTAGCATGGGTCTGTGAAAAAGGTAGCCAGGATAGAGTAAAAAAAGGAAAGACCTCTGCAGGTAGAAAATCAAGAGGTCTAAGAAAAAGAGATCCTACAAACAAATCTAGGCCGAGTGTTAGATCTGGCGGTAGAAAAGGGAAGTAATTATTCCAAAAGTTTAGATTCTTTTTCCAAATCTTCTATCGAATACTCCGACTTATAGCCTTTTTCTACTAAAAATTTTTCCATTTCCCATAAAGTCATTCCTGCTTCCTTTGCTGCTTTTGAAAAAGTTATTTTTCCTTCTTTATACTTTTCTAACGCTTCCTTTTTTTTAAGCCCCTTATATCCTTCTAAAACTAATTCTCGTATCATTGTACTTCTGTCTACATTTTCCTCTTTACTCAACTTCTCTATTCTTTTCAAAACATCTTTTGGCAATCTTATTCCTATTGGTTTTCCCATTTTTAAGTCTCCATTAAAAGTTTATCTATGACTGTACTACTAAACCACCCGATCTTCCTTAATTCTCCCAGACTATTAATAAACTTTTCTTTATTAATCATTTTTTCTTTGTAAATTTTTTGTATCATTGCAGGAGTTCCAACAACCCTCAAATCTAATAAATGTTTTTTCTTCCTAACATTATCATCATCTGTAGCTAAATAATCTGCATTTTCCTGCCAATAAATTGCTACTGCTTCTGCCTCTCCTCCTTGTATATTGAACTGATTGACTTTTTCTATCAATTCTTTATTTTTTACTTCTTTTATTTCTATTTTATTTTTGTCTATTAAATTTTTAATTGATCTAACTTCTGGATAACTTTCTTCATTTTTTGTAACTTCGCTATAAACCTTTCTTGGAATTAAAACTTCTTTAAAATATATGCAGCTTTTTTCCAATAAAGCTATTTTTGCCAAATGAATGACGATCATCGCATCATTAATTATCATATTACTATGTGCACAATGTACTATTTAAATCTTCCGGTAAAAATGAAATGCTGAAAAATTTAAAAAGTATAACTGTTATATTAATTATAATGAATATAATATTATAAAATGGAAACAAAAACAACAATTGTTTTACCCAACAAAGTCAAAGAAAGAATGAAAGAATTTGGAGCAAAAGGAGAACCCTACTCAGATATCCTTCTAAGACTTCTTAAAAGTGCCGAAGAAAGACAACTACAAGATTTGCTAATGGATGAAGAAGATACAATTCTATAAAAAAGCCCTTTCAAAAGCTAAAGAGAAATAAATTCTCTATTCAATCTTCTTAAAATAATCTTTAGAATGCCCACATACTGGACAACTTTCAGGAACTTCTTTCACAGTATTTCCACATACCTGGCAAACATATATTTCTTCTAATTTCAAATCTTTTCCTTCTTTAACCGCTTCTTCTGCCTTTTTATATAAATCAGCATGTATCTTTTCAACCTTATTTGCACGATCAAAAATTTTTGATGCCTCCTCATTACCTTCTTCTTCAGCTTTTTCAATCATTACTGGATACATCTCTTCAAATTCAGAAGTTTCTCCTTCTATCGCCTCTCTTAAATTTTCCTCAGTATTCCCTATACCTAAAACCTTCAAATGATTTAAGGCATGAACTGTCTCCGCATCTGCAGCCGCTCTAAATAACTTAGCAACTTTAGTCTTGCCCTCCTCTTCAGCTTTTTTAGCAAAAGCTAAATATCTCCTATTTGCCTGACTCTCACCAGCAAAGGCCTCTTTTAAATTCTCTTTTGTTTCACTCATTTTTTCTTACCTCTTTCTACTTTTCTTATTAAAAAACTATTCTGAGTCTGTCATTTCCTCTACTTCTTCTTTACCTTCTTTTAGCTGCTCTACTTGCTCTTTGTCTCTATCTAACAACAATTTTTGAAATTCTCCGACATGCTCTTTCTCTTCTTTAGCCACATCCAACATAACTTTCTTTATATCTTCGTCCTCTGTCATGGCAGCTAATTGTTCATATAAACTGATAGCATCTAACTCAGCAATAATTCCTGCTCTTAAAACTTCTTTATCTATATTTTCTTTATCAACACTTTTCAAATCTTTTGGAATATCTGATAACATCTTGACCCCCTTCTATTTATTATTTAGACAAAATATAATGTTTTTATATAACTTTCGGAAAACAATCACAAACTATAAAAACATACTTGATAGTTTATATTATAAGAATGAAGTATGAAAAACTGGTAAAATGTTATAAAGATTTGGAAAATCAACCATCGACTCTGAAAAAAACTGAAATACTATCTAGTTTTTTAAAAAATTTAAAAAGCAAAGATTATAAAGAAATAATCTACCTATTACAAGGTCGCGCATTTCCAGACTATCAAAAAAAAGATCTGGGAATAAGTGAAAATTTAATTCAAAAAGCACTTGAAAAAGCAACAGGTGCAAACAGTGAGAATATAACTAATGAATGGAAGAAATTAGGAGATTTAGGACTGGTCGCAGAAAAAGTAGTTAAAAATAAGACTCAAAAAACACTATCGAAAAAAGAGTTAACTTCTGAAAAAGTCCTAAGCAATATACAAAAATTACCAGAATTTGAGGGAAAAAAGACAGTTGATAAAAAAATAAGTCTTGTAGCTGAGTTAATAACTGCTGCAAAGCCATTAGAAGCCAGATATATTGTAAGAACAATACTGCATGACATGAGAATAGGGGTCGGAAGCGGAACATTGAGAGACGCCATAACCAATGCATGTTTTGGAGAAGAAGAGAATATAAAAAAATATAAAGAATTAGTTCAGGAAGCATATGACAAAACAACCGATTTTTCAGTGGTTTTTGAGAAAGCTTGTAAGGGAGAAGAAGCATTAAAAAAAATAAATCTAAAGCCAGGAAAACCAGTTAAAGTGATGCTTTTCCAAAAAGCTGAAACAGTAAAAGAGGGCTTTGAAAAAGTAGGACAGCCCTGTCTGATAGAATACAAATATGACGGATTTAGGATGTTGATAAACAAAGATGAGAGAGGAGAGATAAAGATATTTACAAGAAGACTTGAAGAAATAACAAAACAATTTCCAGAAGTTAAAGAATATATAGAAAAATATGTTGAGGGAGAAAATTTCATTTTAGACACAGAGGCTGTGGGCTACGATTCAAAAAAGAAAGAATACATGCCTTTTCAAGAAATATCTCAAAGAATAAAGAGAAAATATGATATAGAAAAGGTAAAAAAAGAATTACCAGTAGAAATAAATGTATTTGATATCTTATATTATAATGGAAAAAGCCTATTAAAAAAACCATTAGAAGAAAGAAGAGAAATAATAGAAAAAAATGTGGAAAATAAAAACTGGAAAATAAGACCTTCAAAAGCAATAAAAACTAAAAGTATCAAAGAAGCCAACAAATTCTATAATGATGCTTTAAAAAAAGGGGAGGAAGGAGTCATGATGAAAAATTTAAGTGCCCCATATAAGCCAGGTTCAAGAGTTGGCTACGGTGTAAAAGTTAAACCAGCAGAAAATGAGCTAGATCTGGTTATAACAGGGGCCGACTACGGTAAGGGAAAAAGAGCAGGATGGTTGACAAGTTTCTATGTAGCATGTCAAGACCCTGACAAAGATAAATTCTTAGAAATAGGGAAGGTTTCAACAGGATTAAAAGAAAAAGAGAGTGAAGGCCTATCATATAAAGAAATGACTAATAAAATGAAAAAGTTAGAAAAAGAATCAGAGGGCAGGCATATTAAAGTCGAACCAAAAATAATTGTAGAAATAACTTATCAAAATATACAAAAGTCTCCTACCTATAATAGTGGATATGCTTTAAGGTTTCCACGATTTACGAGATTAAGACCTGACAAAAATATGGATGAAATCTCAACTATAGGAGAGATTGAAAAATTAAAATAAATAGCTTAATCAAAACCTAACCTTTATAAAGGGATAATCGTTTATAAAGGAGATATGACCAAAAAAAATCTATCTGTGCAAAATATTGTAGCAACAACTTCTTTAAATGTAAAAGTCCCATTAACAAAACTTGCTAGAAGTCAGCCAAATACAGAATATAATCCTGAAACATTCCCTGGACTTGTTTTAAGAATAGAAGAACCTAAATCAGCTGTACTAGTTTTTAGTAGTGGTAACCTAGTATGTACAGGAACTAAGAACAGGAAGCAAGTTAGAGAGGTTATTGATCAAGTAATAAAACAGTTGAAAAAAGTGGATGTTAAGGTAAAAGAAAAACCAATTATAAAAGTTCAGAATATTGTAGCCTCAGGAAAAATAGATATGACTATTAATCTTAATTTGCTAGCATTAGAATTAGAAAATGTAGAGTATGAACCTGAGCAATTCCCCGGACTTGTTTATAAATTAGAAGAGCCATCTGCCACGTTTCTTCTTTTCACAAATGGAAAATTAGTATGTACAGGAACTAAGAACAGGAAGCAGTTAAAAGAAGTTATGGAACAGTTGAAAAAGAATGTGAAGGAAGCAGTTAAAAGAATAGGGTAAAATAAATTTTATTTCTAAACCTGATAAGAAAGATTAATAAACCTATATTGTGAATTTCTAATACTAAGGGAATTTGAAAAGATATAATAGAGAACAAAAATTGTTTTAAACTCTAAAAAACTTTTGATAATATGGCAAATGAAAAAAAAGAAACTAATGATTTATTGCTAGAGGCGAGAAATTTTGTAGACTCTTATAAAAAAGAGATAGGAGAGAGTATAAAAAAAGGAGGAAATGTTATCTTTATAGATTTCAAAGAGCTTGCTTCTTTTTCTCATGAACTATCTGAAGAGCTTGCCGAAAAACCGGAAGAAACCATACAAATTTTAGAGTCGGCAGTAGAAGACTCGGGACTAATTAATAAACCAAGAGTAAGATTGAAAAATCTGCCAGAGACATATACAGAATATATTAGGAATTTGAGGGCAACCCATTTAAACAAATTAATTCAGGTAGAGGGAATTGTTAGACAGGCAAGTGAAGTTAGACCTCAAGTAGTTAATGCTAAATTTGAATGTCCTTCTTGCGGAACCATAATATCTGTTTTGCAAGTTAAAAAGAAATTTAAAACACCCAGCAGTTGTAGTTGTGGAAGAAAAGGAAACTTTAAACTTTTAGACAAAGAAATGGTTGACGCTCAAAGACTGGTAATTGAAGAGTCGCCAGAAGGTCTATTTGGGGGAGAGCAACCAAGAAGAGTTAATGCATTCTTAAAAAGAGATTTGACAGAACCAAAAATGGAAAAAAGAACCACTCCAGGTAGTAAAATAAAACTGGCAGGAGTCTTAAAAGAAATACCTATAACAGGTAAAACAGGTAAAAAACTTACTAGATCCGACATAGCTTTAGAGGCTAATAATGTCATACCCTTAGAAGAAACATTTGAAGAATTAAATATAAGTGAGGAAGATGAGAGACAAATTAAAGAATTTGCAGCAGACCCTAAAATATTAAG
>PWGL01000134.1 GCA_003554465.1 Candidatus Pacearchaeota archaeon | reverse complement strand
TGTCTTTTCCCTCCATAAAGTCTGCTGCAAAAAAGAAAGCAATAGTTAGGCAGATAAGAATAATTGTTTTAATTATATCTGGTAAATCTAATAAGAATTCATATGAGAAATAAACCACAGTAGCAAATAGAAAGATTATACCTATTACATAGAATATGTATTGTGTTTTTACCATTACTTTTACAGTTTTTTTGTGTTTATAAACTTTTTTGTTTAACTGCTGTGTTGCACGACCCCCAAAATAATACACAGTCTTAACTAATCTTGTTCTTTTTTACGATATTTCAACAACTTGGCCCATGGGCAAATTTTTTTTCCATTACAATTTTTGTTTCTATAGCCACCATTATTTCTACATTCATTCTAGAAATAGTTTTGCTTTTCAAAGCCTCTAAAAAACTTGAAAATTAATTTTATTTTTCTCTTTTAAGAACAATAGGCTAGACTCATTCAAAAAACCCTTCATAAAAAAATTCGTACCTGGTAACACTCTAACCAATATAACCCTTCATAGTCTCAAGTAAAGGTTTATCTTTCTTTTTCCAAGTAGCAATCATTGTTGAAACAACCTCTAATGTTTTTGCCCCTTTCTCTGATCTTAGCCCACCCATAATTTTCCTCTGAACAATTAGCTCTCTCAATGCTTGCTCGGCAAAATTATTGGTTGGCTCCACTTCCAAATTCTCAATACATGTGAACCAGTGATTTATCCCATTTTCTATCTTTCTCGCAAACTTTCTAAATGAAACATTCTTCTTCATTCTACTTGTCATCCCAAGTAGAGATTCTCTCATTTCTCCAGTTTTTCTTTTTCTCTCTTAAGACTTCTTATTTTTCTGTCTTTTTTCTTGAGCAACTTCTCGAATTCTAATTCATTCATTATTATTTCTCCAAGAGGATAATTTTTACTTTTTTACCCTTCCATTTCTTTGGAACATAAACTCTTGCACTATTGCCTCCAGCCTGTGCAACTTTTTCAAGAGCCTCATATCCTTTCATTTTCATTTCAATTAATTTTTTCATATAGTTACAAAGTAACTACTATATAAAAAACTTTCCTGACATTCTATAGAAGTAAAAATATCTTTATTTAGAAATTCTTCTTAACCTGTTACCAGGTACTGTTTAACAATTTTAAATTTTTAAAATCAAAAAACTTTATTAATCCCTAAAATAATAATATTTCATGGAAGATTTTAAAATTAAGTCAGGGCTGGAAATACATCAACAATTAGATACTGGTAAGTTGTTTTGTAACTGTCCTGGTTATCTGAGAAAAGATGAGCCTGATTATGAGGTTGAAAGGCAGTTGCATGCTGTTGCGGGAGAGGGTGGGAAAGTAGATGTTGCTGCTGAGCATGAAGCCCAGAAGAAAAAGAGATTTATTTATCAGGGTTATTATGATAATTGTTGTTTGGTTGAGTTGGATGAAGAACCGCCTTATGATATTGATGAAGGATCTTTGAAAGTGGCATTGCAAATAAGTTTACTTTTAAATTGTGAGATTATTCCTTACACTCAAATAATGAGAAAGACTGTTATAGATGGTTCAAATACTTCAGGATTTCAAAGAACAGTTCTTATAGCTGAAAATGGTTATTTAGAAACTAGTGAAGGTAAGGTAAAAATAGAGTCGGTATGTTTGGAAGAAGATGCTGCCAGAATTGTTGATAAGGGAAAGGGCAAGACTGTTTATAGATTAGATAGACTGGGAATACCTTTAGTTGAAATTGCTACTGCTCCAGACATAACAAGTTCAAAACAGGCTAAAGAGGTAGCTCTAAAAATTGGAGAGATCTTAAGAGCTTGTAAAGTTAAGAGAGGTTTAGGAACTATAAGGCAAGATGTTAATTTATCTATTAAAAAAGGTGATGACCAGGGTGAGAGAATTGAGATTAAAGGTGTCCAAGATCCAAAGTTGATAGAAAAAACTCTTGATAATGAGGTAGAGAGACAGAAAAAGCTAATAGCGCAAGGTAAAAGTAAAGAAGAAGTGAGGAATGCTTTAGAAGATGGAAGTACTGAGTTTTTAAGGCCACTGCCCGGAGCTGCAAGGATGTATCCTGAGACAGATTTGCCATTATTACATATCAATAGAGGTTTAATTAATAATGCTAAAAAAGATCTACCAAAACTTTCTAGTGAGAAAAAAGTTGAGCTGGAAAAACAGGGAGTTAAAGGAGAGTTGGTTAAGTTGCTGACTAAAGAGGACAAATTAAGTGAATTTAAAGAATTAGTTAATGTTTGTAATAAACCAAATTTAGTTGCTAAAATACTAACAGTATGGGTTAAAGATGTAGCAGATAATACAGGGAAAAATGTTAAAGATGTTGAGAATAAAGTTAGTATAGATGTGGTAGAGTCAATACTACAGGCATTAGATGATGAGAAGATAAGCAAGAGCGAGATTCAGCAAATTATGGAAGAAATAGTTAATGGAAAAAATGTCGAAGATGCTTTAGATAGGGAAAGGGTTGATAATTTGGAAGAAGAGATTAGAAAAATAATCAAGGAAAAGCCAGGGCTTAACCCTAACGCATATATGGGATTGGTTATGAAGAAATTTAAGGGGAAGGTTGACGGAAAAAAGGCAATGGAGACTATTAACAAATTGCTAGGTTAGAAAAATATATAAAAATTAAACTTGAGATTAAATGATATTTATATTGCTGCAACTGCAATAGTAAAATGAGAGAAAGTTATTACTGCAGATTTTAAAAAAGTAAAATGATTTTATATTTTAATGGTAATTATGATTTACAACTTTTTACAAACTCTATAAATACAGGATTTGGCCTTAAAGGTCTTGAGGTGAATTCTGGATGGAATTGGGTTGCAAAGAAAAATTTATGATTTGGAATTTCTAGTATTTGCATAACTCTCTCATCTTCTTTTGATTTACCTGAGAAAACTAAACCATCACTTTCAAATTTTTGTACATATTCTGGATTGACCTCGTACCTATGCCTAAATCTTTCGCTAACTTCTTTCTTATTATATATCTTATGAGCTTTGGTACTTGGTTTTATTTTTGTTTTATGGCTCCCTAGTCTCATTGTGCCACCTTTTTCCTTTATGTCTTTTTGTTTAGGTAATAAATCAATAACTGGCTGGCTAGTTTTTTCAATTTCTGTTGAACTGGCCTTTTTTAACCCGCTAGTCTCTCTAGCAAATTCTATAACTGCTAACTGGAAACCATAGCATAATCCTAGAAAAGGTATGTTATTTTTTCTTGCATGCCTAATACAACTCATTTTTCCATTGGTCCCCCTATATCCAAAACCTCCCGGAACTAAAATACCGTCAACATCTTCAAGCTTTTCCTTTATGTCTTTTTCATCTAGATCTGTGGTATCTATCCATTCAATATTGATTTTTGTTTTTAACAATGCTTGGCAATGCTCTAAGGCATTTAAAATACTTATATAAGAGTCATGTAAACCAGTATATTTGCCAGTTATGGCCATTTTTATTTCTTCTTTAGGATTAGATAGTTTATTAACCATCTTTTTCCACTTTTCCCTAAATTCATCATTCTTTTTCTTTTTCAATTTTAGTTTTTCTAAAACTCTGCTATGCAAATCTTCTTTTTCTAAATAGAAAGGTACAGAATAGATGTTAGTATAATTTTTTAGTGAAATTATATTTTCAATATTTAGATTGATTACTAAACTTAATTTTTCTCTTATAGATTTTTTAACTTCTTCTTGACATCTACAAATGACTATATCTGGTTTTATTCCCATCCCCATAAGTCTTTTCAATCCGAATTGAGCTTGTTTACTTTTTTGTTCTCCCAATGAGTTTGGCTTGGCTATATATGTTACATTAACAAAAGAAACATTTTCCTCACCCTCTTCTTGCTTTAGCTCTCTCATAGCTTCCATAAAATATGAATTTTCTATATCTCCTATAGTGCCCCCAACTTCTATAATTAAGACATCGGGATTATCTTTAATTGCCAACTCCCTTATATATTTTTTAATTTCACCTGTTACATGAGGAATATACTGGACATCTCTACCTTGGTATTCTCCTGCTCTTTCTTTATCTATTATTTTTTTGAATATCTTTCCGCTAGTTAGGTAATTATGTTGGTACAAGTTTCTATGTAGAGATCTTTCGTATGTACCTAAATCTAAGTCTGTTTCTGTACCATCTTCTAAAACAAAAACTTCGCCGTGCCTATAAGGGTTTAAAGTTCCTGCATCAACATTTAGGTAGCCATCAAATTTTATAGCAGAAACATCCAAACCATTAAATTTTAATAGCGTAGCCAGAGAAGAAGTAAATGTTCCTTTTCCAACTCCAGACATAACAGAACCACTAACAACTATATATTTACAGTCACCTTTTTTGTACTCTTTTGGTTTTGGATTATAAAATTCCATATACTCTTTCAACAAATAACTCTTAAAAATATTGTTATGTTTTAATATATGTTTTCTTATTATATTTACTAAATTTTTTATTTTTTATTGTTAACAGTTTTAAATTTTAAGAAAAAATAAATAGGTAAGGTTTATAAAATACTTTTTTTTATCTTAACTATGGAAAGAAGTCATAAGATAAACGAATTGAATGAGAAACTAGATGGTGAAAAAGTTAGAGTTGTAGGCTGGGCAGACAATATTAGGGGACATAGTAAAGTCATATTTATAGATCTCAGGGATAGATATGGGAAAGTACAATGCGTTATCCCTGGAAGTAGTGATTGCTTTGAAAAAGCCCAGAGCTTAACTAAGGAGTCTTGTGTGGCTTTTGAGGGGGAGATAAAGAAAAGGCCTGAGGGCTCTGAGAATGAAGATTTAGTGACAGGGAAGGTAGAGATGAAAATAGATAATATCGATATTTTTAGTAAGGCAGATAGGGTACCTTTTGAGATAGATGAAGAAGGTCTTACTGAACAAGTTAGATTGGAAAATAGATTTTATGATTTGAGAAGAGAACAGATGCAGGAAAATATTAAGTTGAGACATGAAATTATTAAGTCTATAAGAGAGTTTTTGTATAAAAAAGACTATTTAGAAATAGAGACACCTTTAATGGCCAAATCTACTCCTGAAGGAGCTAGAGATTTTCTAATACCTAGCAGAGTTCATTCGGGAAAATTTTATGCATTACCACAATCGCCTCAGTTGTTTAAGCAGTTATTGATGGTTAGTGGCTTTGATAGATATTTTCAGATAGCAAAATGTATGAGAGATGAGGATTTAAGGGCAGATAGACAACCAGAATTTACACAGTTAGATATTGAGATGTCTTTTGTTGATGAGGAAGATATTATGGGCGCAATAGAAGAATTGGTTAAATATGTTTTGAAAGAAACCAAAGGGATTGAAATAGAAACCCCTTTCAAAAGAATTAGTTATGACGAGGCTATGAAAAAATATGGAAACGATTCTCCAGACTTAAGAGAGGGAGAGGAAGAATATGCTTTTTGTTGGGTTGTAGATTTCCCTATGTTTGAATATAGTGAAGAGGAAGGAAGGTATTTATCTATGCACCACCCATTTACTACTCCAAAATCTAGGGATTTTAGTAAAGATAAAGGCGGAGCTAAAGCAAGAGCTTATGATTTAGTTTTGAATGGTGTTGAAATAGCTGGAGGTAGCATTAGGATTCATGAGCCAGATTTACAGAGTGAGGTTTTAGAAGCACTAGGTATTAAAAAGGAAGAAGCAGATGAGAAATTTGGTTTTTTACTTAAAGCTTTAAAATATGGGGCTCCCCCTCATGGAGGTATTGCTTTCGGTTTAGATAGGTTTGTAGCTATATTGGCAGGAGAAGAATCTATTAGGGATGTTATAGCTTTTCCGAAGAATAAAGAGGCTAGAGACGTTATGACTGGAGCGCCAACAAGTGTCTCGGAAGAACAGCTAGAAGATTTAAGTATTTCTGTTATTGAAAAAGATGAAGATAATAATGAAAAAGGAAAATAGAATTAACTTTTCATTAAATTTATAAGTTCTTTATTTCTAAGTTAATTATGGATGATAAAAAGATTAAAGAGCAGGCGAAAGGTATATTGGATAGCTTTGTGGAAGAACTGGATAAAGTTCAAGGTTTGGAAGAGGCCAGAGTTGAAAGAGAGGAAGATAGGAGGAAAGAAAATGGTGGGAAAGATAAATGTGACTCTTTTTTCAGGGAAAAAATGTTAAACAATTCTAAAAATTCTAGAGACGGATATATCAAATCTAGTAAGGGGAAATGGGTAAAATGAAGATAGTAGCTATAGGTGGTGGGGAAATCGGTAGGCCAGGATACTCTGTAGAAACTACAGAGATAGATAAGGAATCTAAAAGGTTGACAGGGAAAAAAAGCCCAAAGGCGTTGTTAATTCCTACTGCTAGTGGAGATGATAAAGGCTATTATGAGGTTTTTGAGGAACATTTTGGAGAAAGGTTAGGTTGCAAGACTGACGTTCTTTTTTTATTTGAAAATGATTTGGATGAAGATAACATTAAGGAAAAAATATTTTCTAGCGATATTGTTTATGTTGGAGGAGGTAATACTAAAAAAATGATGGAGGAATGGAGAAGAAGAGGATTAGATAGGATATTAGGAGAGGCAGCAAAAAAAGATATTGTTCTTTCAGGGGTTTCAGCGGGAGCTATATGCTGGTTTAAATATGGGAATAGTGATTCTTCAAAATTTGAATCTTCAGGAAATCAGGAGATAGTTATGATTGAAGGATTAGGGTTAATTGATTTAATGATTTGTCCCCATTATGATGTTGAAGAAGATAGAAAAGCTAGTTTGAATAATATGGTGGATGAGTATGACGAGGTAGCGGTTGCCTTAGATAATTGTTCTGCTTTAGAAATAATAGATAATAAATATAGGGTTATAACTTCAAAAGAAGGAGCTAAAGCTTATAAGGTTTCTAAGAGAGATGGTGAGGTTAAGGGGTTAAGGGTGGACCCTTCAAAAAAATTTAAATATTTAAAGAGTTTGTTGTCAAAATGAAGATAGGAATAATTTCTGATTCACATGATAGAATTGAGAATTTGAATAAAGCGATGGAGATGATGAAAGATGAGAAAGTTTCAGAATTAATTCACTGTGGAGATTTTACTGCTCCTTTTATGATTAATGAATTAGAGAAATTTCCGGGAAATGTCCATATAGTTTTTGGTAATATTGATGATAGATATAGAACAACTAAGAAAGTTGAAAATAGCGAGAATGTTAAATTATATGGCAATAATTTTGAGATAGAAATTAAGGGTAAGAAGATAGGAGCTGTACATGAGCCTTTTTTCGCCAATATGATGGCAAAATCAGGAGATTATGATATAGTTTTTCATGGGCATACTCATAATAAGAAGAAAGAAAAAATTAATGACACATTATTAGTTAATCCTGGGGAGTTAATGGGTAGAAAGGAAAAACCGGGATTTGCTATTTATAGTATTGAGAAGAATAAAATTGAGTTTAAAGAGTTAAGATGAAAATACAAGAAAAAGTTGAAAAATATTTGAAAGAGATAGAAGAGAATAATAAGAAAGGGAAAAAGATAAATGCAATTTTGCAAGTTAATCCTAAACTTGAAGAAGAAGCTAAAAAAGTTGACAAAAAAATTAAAGAAGGTAAGGCAGGAAAATTAGCAGGAAAGGTTATTGCTGTTAAGGCAAATATTAATGTTAAAGGGTTGAATGCTTCTTGTTCTTCAAAAACTTTAGAAGATTATGAGTCTGCTTATGACGCAACAGTTATAGGGAAAATTAAGGAAGAAGATGGATTGATAATAGGAATTGCCAACTCCGATGAATTTGCCTGCGGGAGTAGTGGGGAAACAAGTGCTTTTGGTCCTACTAAAAATCCTTCTTGTTTGGATAGAGTTCCTGGAGGATCTTCAAGTGGAAGTTCTGCTGCAGTAGCTGCTGGTTTTTGCGATATGGCTATAGGTAGCGATACAGGAGGTTCAATAAGGAACCCTGCAAGTCATTGTGGTGTTTTTGGGATGAAGCCAACATATGGTCTTGTTAGTAGGTACGGATTGATTGACTTGTCTATGAGTTTAGATCAGATAGGTCCAATTACTAAAGATGTTGAAGATGCATTATTATTACTGAATGTTATTAAGGGCAAAGATGAGAGAGATGCCACTACATATGAAAGTAAGGATATAAATTTTAAAAAAGAGAAAAAACTGAGAATTGCCTTGCCTAAGGTTAATGCCGATAAGGAAATTTTGGATTTGGTTAAAAATAAAGTTGAAAAAGTTGCTAATAAAGAAGATTGGGAAAGCAAAGATATAGAAATGTCTTATGTTGATTTAGGGACTCAAACTTATTATCCTTTGTTATATACAGAATTTTTTTCAGGTACAAGGAAATTTGATGGGCTGAGATTTGGGAAAAAGATTGAAGAAAGTTGTGGGGAAGAGGTTTTGAGAAGAATTTTAGGGGGTGAAGAAATATCTAAGTCGGAGTATGAAGGTAAGTATTATAGAAAAGCATTACAGGCTAAACAACTAATAAAAAAAGAATTTGAAAAAGTTTTTGAAAAGTATGATGCTATAATAATGCCTACTGTTCCCAAATTACCTCATAAGTTAGGCAGCAAAATTTCTTTAAAAGAGATGTATAATTATGATTCATTGACAGTTTTGGCAAATCTCGCTGAAATACCTGCAATCTCAATACCTGCCGGGGAAATTGAAGGGGTTTCGGTAGGATTACAAATTTTGTGCAAGAGATTTGATGAAGGAAAAATGCTTTCTATTGCTAAAGAATTTGAGGAATGATAAGATGGAAAATAAAGAAGTAATTTTTGAATTAATAGATAAATTAAAGGATTTAGATTATTTTATTTTTGGAGGTTTTGCAATACATCATTATACTGAAGGAAAAAGAAGTTTCCAGGATATAGATATGCTTATGAGACATGAAGATTTGAAAAAGTTTGCTAAAAGAGTTGGAGGAAATATAGAGAAGAGGAAAATAACGAAAGGTGATTTCACTACAGAAGATTATTTTTTAGAAATGAATTTTAAAGGACAGGAAATAGAAGCAATCAGTATCTCTCCAGGTAAAAAGGACGAAGAAAAATCTTTTGAAAAACAATTTTTGAATAGGAAGAAAAAGGATTTTTTCGGAAAAGAGGTTTTTTTAGTTCCAAAAGAAGGAACATTAGTTCATAAGGCAATTGTAAATAGGGAAAAAGATGTTAGAGATTTGAAGATGTTAAGAGGAAAGGTCGATTTAAAGTTGTTAAAAGAGATAGCAGATTTACGAGGAGAGCGAGATAAGGTCTTTGGAATTCTTAATGATTTGGGATATGATTTAAACAATTGAGATTGTTAAAAAATGGTAGATGAAATAGAATTGAAGTTTGAAATAGAAAATTATAGGGAAATGGTTGAAGAATTATTGAAAATTTCTGATTTTCAAAGTTCTGCTTATGAATTAACTGTAATGTATGATCAAGGAAAAAAATTATTTGATTTGGATGCGAGACTTAGATTAAGAAAAATTTTAGATTTGAAGACAAATGAAGAAACAACAGAAATTAGTTATAAGAAACCGAAAACAAGGGAAGGTATTAAAGTTGAGGAAGAATATGAAACAATGGTAGAGCGTTTTGATGAAATGGAAAAGATACTTAAAAATATAGGATTTTCAAGTGTTAGTAGTTATGAAAGGATAAGAGACACTTTTAATTTTGATAATGTTAAAATAACTCTAGACAGTTTTCCATTTGGAGATTATTTAGAGATAGAGGGAGAAAAAGAAAAAATTAAAAAATTAGCTAAGGACCTTGATTTTGATTTGTCCGAAAATATCACTAAATCTTGCGATGATATTTATGCAGATATTTGTAATAAAGAAGGTAGAAAAGTTTCTAATCATATTAAATTTGAATCTAAAAATAATTTCGAAAAAGAAAAATCTAAGAGAGATAATTTTATAAATAATTATTGTAAAAAATATAGAAAATAATGTAGTGGTTGTTGATAAAGAAGATTTAGGAAGAAAAAAGGAAGTTATAAGGAAAGAAGGAAAACATAAGGTTCATGTGGTTACTGATTTTGATAGGATATTAACTAAGGCTTTTGTTGATGGCAAAAAATCATTCACTACTGGTCCAATTTAGAAATAAAGATATTTGACATTATTTTATTGAGTTATTGCTAGATAGATTAAGTTATAAAACTGTTAAGAGGTTATTTAATTTAGAATATTAATTAT
>PWGL01000035.1 GCA_003554465.1 Candidatus Pacearchaeota archaeon | reverse complement strand
GGAGTTTTTGGTGAATGATTCAAATTTAGAGGAAATTGTTGTTCTTAGTAGTAGTGAGCCAGTGAGAGTTTATCACAGGAAACATGGATGGTTAAGAACTAATTTGATAATTAATGATGAGAACGAAATTATTAATTATGCAAATATAATTGCTAGAAGAGCAGGAAGACAAATCAATGTTTTAAATCCTCTTTTAGATGCGCATTTAATTACCGGGGATAGGGCAAATGCTGTATTATCCCCCATTTCTACAAAGGGAAATACTATTACGATTAGGAAGTTCTCAAGGGAACCTTTTACAATAGTTGACTTAATCAAAAATCATACGACAAGTTTAGAGGTCGCTTCCCTTATATGGTTAGCGATAGAGTTTGAAATGAATGTTTTAATTTCTGGAGGTACTGCCTCAGGAAAAACAGTTTTTCTGAATGCGTGTATGCCTTTTGTTCCTCCAAGACAGAGACTTATTTCTATTGAGGATACAAGAGAGTTAATGCTTCCTAATTTTCTGTATTGGTGCCCCTTAGTTGTTAGGATAGCCAATCCTGAAGGAAAAGGAGAGGTTTCAATGCTTGATTTGTTGGTGAATAGTTTAAGAATGCGTCCGGACAGAATTGTTTTAGGAGAGATGAGGAATGAAAAACAGGCGGAGGTTTTATTTGAGGCAATGCATACTGGGCATTCAGTTTATAGTACAGTTCACGCTGAAACTGTCGCAGAAACTGTCTCAAGATTAACAAACCCACCATTAAATGTTCCCTCTAATTTACTAGGTGCTGTAGATCTAAATGTTGTTATGTTTAGGGATAGAAAAAGAGGTATAAGGAGAGTTTATCAAGTCGGAGAGTTTCTGGCTGGAAAGAATCAAACAGATTCCAATATTCTTTATAGATGGATGGCACAAAAAGATAAGATTTTGAAACATAATAGTAGCCAGAATTTTATGGAAAAGTTAAGCAGGAATACTGCAATGTCTTCTTCGGATATTGAGGACAGTTTAAGGTATAGAAAGAAGATTTTGAAGTGGATGTGCGATAATGACTTAAGAAGTCTGAAAGAAGTGGGTAAGGTTATGAACCTTTACTATACCAATAGAAAAGAGCTTGATAAGATTATAAAGGAAAAAAATTTAGATAAATTAAAATGAAGTTCAATATTCCTTTTACACTCTCAGATAAAAATATTTTGAAAAAAAAGGTTCACAAATCTAGTAAGGCTTTTAGAAAATTTAAGAAAAGTAATTTGGAAGAGGAGTTAAAAAATTCCAGATCAGGGGTAAATGCTCCAGAATATATTGCTATATCTTTTAGGACATTTTTAATTTCTTTTTTCACCCTTTTAGTTATATTCACATTTGCATTATTTTTTTTAGGGGTCAAAGAGTTTTACCTATATGGCCCTTCCCTATCTTTGATTTTTTCTTTATTTGTTTTTGCCAGGCAAATGACTTATCCGAAAATGTATTCTTCAAGAAAAGCTAAAAGAATAGAGAAAAATTTGATTTCCGTACTTCAAGATATGCTAGTTCAGTTGAGTTCTGGAGTTCCTATATATAAAATTTTGATAAATCTTTCGGCCACAGATTATGGAGAGGCAAGCGATGAATTTAAGGTCGCGGTAAATGAGATCAATTCAGGGATTAGCCAGATAGACGCGTTAGAAAATTTAATAAAGAAGAATAAAAGCGAATATTTTAAGAGAGTTTTGTGGCAAATAAGTAATGGTTTGAGAAGTGGTAGCGATATGGATATTGTATTAGAAGATAGTATAGATAACCTTAATAAGGAGCAAGGAATCCAAATACAGAATTATGGGAATAAATTGAACCCTTTAATAGTTTTTTATATGCTTGTTGCGGTAATAATTCCCTCTTTGAGCATAACTTTCTTGATAATTCTTTCTAGCATGATTGGTATCTCTTCAGAGATTGTGATATTGTTGTTTTTAGGTCTTGGAGTTTTCATAATTCTCATACAAGTTATGTTTTTAGGTTTAGTTAAAACTAGGAGGCCAAGTTTACTATGAATTTAGAAAATTTTTTGCCAGAGAAAATAAGAGAAAGTTATAGTAAGAATCTTAAAAATGCAGGAAAAAGTAATTCGAAGAAATATATCTCTAGAATGATTATTTATAGTATAATTTTTTCCGTAATAGTTTCGGTTGTTGTCTATGTAACCCAAATGCAGGACTCTCTTGTAATTTATTTCACCTTATTTTCTTTTATAGGTGCATTTTTTTTCACACAACTTTTTGTTTATTTCAGTATTTCACTAAAGGCCTCTATGAGAATTAAGAGAATGGAAGAGGTATTTCCAGATTTCATAGGTTTAATGTCAAGCAATCTTAGGGCAGGAATGACAATTGAAAATTCTTTTTTAAATTCTGCCAGACCAGAGTTGTCTCCGCTAGATAAGGAAATTAGAGAGACAGGGAAAGAGATTGCTACTGGGAAAAGTATGGTAGATGCTTTCCAAAATATGACTAATAGGATAGATTCGGAAAAGATAGAAAAGGTCATATCTCTTATAATTTCAGGGTTAAAAACAGGAGGCGATATATCTAACTTACTTCAGAAAACTGCCACAAATATGAGGGAGAAGGATTATTTAGAGAGAAGAGCAGCCTCTAATGTTATTATGTATGTTATTTTTATTTTTGTGGCAGTTGGTGTGGGTGCACCAGTATTGTTCGGACTTTCTTCTGTTTTAGTAGAGGTTATAATTGAAATTACGGGGCAACTTCCCGATGTTGAGGCAACTCAGCTGAATATGCCTTTAACTATGGAAGGGGTTGACATCTCTATTTCATTCATAATTTATTTTTCACTAGGGTTTATCTTAATTACGGATTTGATTTCCAGCTTATTGATAGGTTTAGTTAATAAAGGGGAAGAAAAGTATGGTTTGAAATACCTTTTCCCTTTGATTATTTTGTCCTTGTTTATTTTTTTCTCAATAAGAATTTTGCTTTCTAAGATATTAATAGAGTCGTTTCTAAGTATTTCATAAATTTTTATGTGTTTTTAATAAAGAAAGATTTATAAAAAAGGAGACATTTGAGGAAGTATGGCAAAAAAGAGTAAGAAGAGTAAACCATCAAGAAGTAAGAAAAAGGGCAAGGGAAGAAAGAGTTTAAAAGAGAAAAGAAGGAGGAAAAGGGTTAAAACAGGTATTAAGGGGATGGATAAATTAATTGATGGTGGTTTTGAAAATAAATCTATCAACTTAGTCGTGGGTGGTTCGGGCTGTGGTAAAACTATTTTTGCTATGCAATATCTTATGGGTGGTTTGAAGAATGGCGAGAATTGTTTGTTTATCACCTTTGAAGAGAATAAGGATGAGTTTTACAAGAATATGGAAGAATTTAACTGGGATTTGAAAAAGTATGAAAAAGAAGGCAAGTTTCATTTTTTGGAATACAGTCCAGAGAAAGTTAATTCTATGATCGAAGAAGGAGGCGGAGAGATAGAGAATATTGTAGTTAGTAACAACATAACTAGAATTGTTGTAGATAGCATAACATCTTTTGCCCTGTTATTTGAAGATGAATTGAAGAAAAGAGAGGCAGCATTGTCTTTGTTTAACATTATTAGGAAGTGGAATGTTACTTCTTTATTAACTCTTCAAGAAAACCCTTCAGAAAGAAGTTCAAAAAGTTCTTCCTTAGAGTTTGAGTCTGACGGGATAGTATTGATATATTTTACCAGAGAGAAGAAAAAGAGGGAGAGATTTATAGAAATTCTTAAAATGAGGGGTACAAATCATTCTACCAATATACATGAAGTTAATCTTAGTGGCAAGTTGGGATTCACAGTTACGAATAAGACACATTCAGAAGGGTTTAAAGGGAATTAGACCTTCATATTTCTAACCAAAAAGCTTATAAATAGTTACCCCTCGATAGTAACAGAATGAAAAGAGAAAATGATAACTTTATGGAAAGAAATCCTGAACCATTATGGGAATATATACCTACGATTGCAGTAATGGGTTTAGGTATTTTGGGATATCATGAAGCTATCGAATATTTAGATGATAGGAATGGGGGATGCATAGGGAAGGTTGTGGAGGATGAGATAAGCGATTCAAGAGGATTTGATGATCTAACAAAAGAAGTAGAGTATAGTATTCCAGAATTAAATTACACGGTTGAAAATGAAAAATAAATATAGTGGGAAAAATAAGAAAATTTTGTCTGATAAGTATAGGTTGCCCCTTAGATTAACAGTAGGTGGTCTTTGTAGCGTTGCTGCAGGTTTTTTGGCAGATGTTAACCCCTTAGAAATTAGAGATGATGTAATGTCAAGGTTTAGGGATGATTCACTGGTTGAAAATGTTGAGCAAGATGAGAGAGATAGCAATTTTTTTATAGATAATCTTCATAACTATGTTCAAAAAGGTTCTATAGATGATTCTCAGGAAGATGAACCTACTATTGACGAAGAGTATGTGGTGCAGGAAGGAGATACATTATCTCATATATCTCTAAGGAAAGGTGTTTCTGTCGAGAATATTGCCAAGGCAAATAATATTGCAAATGTTAACGCTATAAGTAATGGACAAAAATTAATAATCCCTTACGGTCAAGATGGCGAGGCTGAAAGAACTTTTGAAGATGGGGATGGTTCTGGAAGTTTGGAAGAGACTGTTAGTGAAAGTTATCGGTCTCCGGCCGATAATCGGGGTCAGGAAGTAAAAGAAAGTGATGAAATATATAATAATTTAGAAAGGTTTATTGGTAAACCTTATGGTCCAATATATCCTACAGGAGAAGATGAAGGTAAAGAAATGTATGATTGTGTTAGTTTAATTATAGATTTTGCGAAAGAGCAAGGAGTCAATCTAACTGGAAATCAAGGTGATCAATTTTATCATAGACATATGGATCCCGTAACAACCTTAAATCCAGATAATCATGATTTAGATGGCATAAAAACAGGAGATATAGTTATTATTGGGCATCAGTATCCTCTTGGAGAGGGAGGAATATCAGGAGAACATTTAGGTATTGTTGGTAAGGTAGATGGTGAAGATACCACTATGGTTCACGCTTCAGGATGGTATTCAGAAGACAGGGAAAGGTACGGGGGAGATGGGGTTAAAGAGGAAAATTTGTTGGGGTATTTAGAAAGTAGAAAAATTAACGATAAGATGGATCACATGTTCATAGGAAGATTAAAAGATTAAATGACAAACATAAAACTTAGTTTTGAGAAAAAAGATGTTAGGAATTTTTGGGAAAATTTAGATGAATTGAGAAATTACGCTCCGGGTGGACATATTAATTTTTATGTGGATCCTATGATGAGTCCCACTATTTTAAGCCAGTTATCTGGGAATTCTAAATTATATGAATTGTTTGACCATGAAACAAATGTTGCTAGGAATTTATGGAAAGGATTTGAGACAGGTTTGGCAAACCACTTGTTTGATGTCTATATGAATGAGGTTGAACTTGCAAATGATCTAAAAATTATAGATTCAAGAACAGTCGAGTTGAAAGAATCCCTGAAAGATATTTTTGAAAAGAGAGGGAATATGTATGGTCCTGAAACAAAATATAAATATTTAGGAAAATATCTTATTTAGATATATTTTAGGGTTTATAGATAAATTCATCAATTTTATCTTTTGCTTTTTCTCTTTTTTCCTGATGCTCTTTCAAGAAAGTATTTATTTTTTCAATAAGTATGTCTTTTAATTCTCCTGTCAACATTTCTCCTGATTCATATTTTCCCTTAATTTCAGCCAATTTTTTATCATCTGGTTCAAAAAGCATTCTTAGGTATTGGAAAGAAACATCGACATCAGTTCTTCCTCCTTTCTCTCTATGCTCCTCTATAGTGTTTTGGCCTCCTGAATACGCATATTTCTTTATTTTATTTTCTACTTCTTCTTGGGAATCTGTAGTGAAAATGTTGTTGTTACCCTTGCTTGTGCTAGCTTTTCCCTCGCCTTCACCTACTAGTGGTGGTAAAAATCTCCCATGAAGTATTGACGGTTTGTAAAAATTTAATTTTGGATAAACATCTCTGGCTACCCTAAAATGGGGATCTTGATCTATACCTAGAGGTATTAAACAAGGTATATTTTTCCCTTCCAAAACGCTAGGTAATATTGCTGGAACTGCTTGCATTGATGTGTAGAAAATACTACCTATGTTATTTTCATTTGTAAATCCGAAACTAGATTTTACCGTTGAAAATGTTATCTTTTTAGATATCTTTACGGCCTCAGGGTACATCAATCCAGAGTGTTTAGTGTCAATCAAAAAGTGTGTTTTTTTGGGATCAAAACCAAGAGCTATAACATCCAGCATGTTTTCTTTCGTCCATTCCTGAATTTCATCATATGACTTATCTTTGAACAAAAATTTTTCATCATCTGTAAATTGGAACCATAATTCTACATCAAATTTATCTTGCAACCACTTAACAAACTTCCATGTTTGCAAATGCCCTAAGTGGATTGGTCCTGATGGGCCACAACCAGTATATAAGAAAAATTTGTTGCCATTCTCAAATTCATCTAGTAACCATTTTAAATCTCTGTGTGCAAAAAATACTTTTCTTTTAAGCATGAAATGCAAGTCACCTGTATGTTTCTTCAATCTTTTGAGTAAGTTATCTGTTAGTTTAGAAACCCCAAATTCTTTCACTAATTTATCATAATCTATATTCCCCTGAACTTCATAAGGGGTAACTTGAAATTCTTTTCTTGCCATAAAAACCATTAATAATCTTTATTTATAAAACTTGCGAGTTCACACCATTATTTTCTTGAAAGATTTTAGGTAAAAATTGAACAGTACAAATTTAAGATCGATTTGGCGACATGGGGAAGATATCTTATTATTTTGGTTTTATTATTTTGATATTGAAAAGATTTAAATATAGCTTTTTCATTGTTAAGTTATGATAAAAAGAAAATGGTGGTTACTGTTGTTTGTAAGTGTAACATTGATGTTATCTTTTGTTTCAGCTGAAATGTACATTAGCGAACCCGATCCAGTTTATAATTATGGTGATGAGTTAAATTTTAATGTTCGTATATTTGAAGAAGGTGACGGCCCTTTTGAAATTAGGTTAGTGTGTGGTAGCGATGAAAAGAGTTTGGTTTATGATTCTCAGTTAGTTGTTGAAGATAATAAGACAGTGGAGAAAAGTTACACTCTTTCTAATGATTTTTTGAAAGATATGGATGGAATTTACAATATTGAAGCTAGTTATAATAATGAAAGTGTGAAGGGAAGCGATTTTGAAATTACAAGAGATATAGAGGTTAGCTTAGGTAGAGATAGAATAGTTAGAAAAGTAGGGGATGTAGTTGAGATTTATGGTGATGCTGTTAAAGAAAACGGGGATGATGTTGATGGGTTTTTAAATTTCTCTTTAAAGGAAGCAGATTTAAATTTGATAAGAGAAGTAAGGGGTGGAGATTTTTTTATTGATTTTACATTACCGGTAGTAGAACCCGGTAATTATTCTATGAAATTTAATGTTTATGAGAAAGACGGAGAAATTACAAATTATGGTACTGGCTCTATACCTTTCACTGTTGAACAGACAGCTACAAATTTGGAAATTATTTCTAATGAGTCCGTAGTTCCGGGCGAGAATTTTGTTTTAATGTCTGTTATTCTTGATCAGGTAGGGGAAATTATGGAGGGAGAAATAGGCCTTATTATTATGGGAAAAGAGGAAAGCATTTATCAAGATATTGTTGATTCAGGAGATGAGGTTTCTTTACCAGTTAGTAATACTGAAGAACCAAATTTCTGGCAGATTGAGGCTAATGGTTCTGGACTAGGTGACAGAAAGGTTGTCGATGTTGAGGAATTGGAAAAGGCAAATTTTGATATTAGAAATGAAACCTTGCATATAGAGAATATTGGAAATGTAGAGTATCAAAGATCAATAAAGGTTTTAATAGGTGATGAGAAAGTAGTTAAAAATATTAATTTGGGTGTAGGCGACAGTATGGCGTTAAAGTTATCGGCTCCTGAAGGGGAGTATAATGTTACGGCAACAGATGGTATGGAAACATTTTCAGGATTTATATATTTAACTGGGCAGGTAGTAGGTGTGGATGAATTTAGAGAAAGTGCAGGATTAATTGCTAAATATCCTGTTGTTTGGACATTCCTTATACTTGTATTGGGGGGGCTTATTTTTGTATTGTCGAAAAAAATGGTTAGGAAAAAATCCTACTCTTATCCTGTAGAAAATGATAGTAAGGAGAGAAAGAAAAGTTCTCATAATATGCAAAAAGAGGAAGGGGAAAAATCAAGCGATGGATTAGACGAAAAGCAAAAGGTTTTGGATGTAACAGATAAAAAAGTTAACTATGCAGAGCATTCTTTGGTATTAAATGGTAGTAAGGAGGATGTAGCAGTCTTAACTTTAAGAATTGATAACGGAAATGACAAAGGTAAAATAAAAGAGATTATTGATATGATTAACGAGAATAATGGTGCAGCTTATGAAACTTCTGACTATTTATTCGGGATATTTTCTTCACTAACTACTAAAACTTTTGAAAATGAGATGTTAGCTATAGATACTGCTAAAAAAATTAAAGAGGGGATTAAAGATGATGAAGAAATTAAGTATGGTGTGGGATTAAATTCGGGACAGTTAATTTTGGAAAAGAAAGATATTTTGAAATTTACTAATGTGGGCAGCACTATAAATATGGCTAAAAAAGTAGCAGGACTTGCAGATAGTGAGATTTTGCTATCGGATGACTTTTATAAGAAGGTAGGAAGCGAGATTAAGGCAGAAAAAGAGAATAGAAAAGGTATGCAGGTTTATAACGTAAAAAAAGTGGGTGATAGGAAAAAATATAAAAAATTTATAAATGAATTTTTAGAAAGAAACAAGGGCGATGTTAACGGTTTGGGAAAAGAGTAAAATTCTATTTTCGTTCACCGACTTATAGATAAAAGATAATTTTTAAATATGACTAAGAAAAAAAAGATAAAGAGGTTTAAGCCAGGTCTGCTTATTTTTGATTTTGACGGCACAATAGTTGACACTAAGTCTTTATATTATAAAAATATGTTAAAAAATTTGAAGAAATATGGTTATGATAGAAAGGAAATAGATGAAGCTATTGATTTGGGCCTTAAGTTAAAAGAAACTTTAGAAAAAATAGGTTTTTCTTGGCTATATAGGTGGTGGTTAAATAGAAGAATTATGAAAGATATCTTGAAAGATGTAAAGGGTGTCAAGAAATGTAAGGATGTATCTATATTGAGAAAAATAAATTACGAAAAGATATTGGTAACTAACTCCTCCCCAGAGATTGTCAATTTGATTTTGAAAGATCTTAATCTAGAATCTTACTTTTCTGAAATTTACACTGCTGATGATTTTAATACTAAAGAAGAGTTTATTGAGAATTATCTAAAGGATAGAAAAATAAATAGAAAAAAATGTATGTATTTAGGAGATAGGGTTGTTGATGTCAGGATAGGTAAGAATGTTAATTGTTTAAGTGTGGCTGTAACTTCGAAATGTGCGTGGGATTCTAGAAAAGAACTGGTTGATGCGGAACCTGATATTATAATTGACGACTTGAAAGAGTTAAAAGATATTTTAAAATAGTGGGAATGTATTTATATCTATAAAAAATGTTATTTTGTAACAATTATATAATAATTAATTATTTAAACTATGTTTTCTTATAATTTTAATGAAAATCCCTGGCCAATTGGAGGCAGTAATTATTCCTACAGGAAATAGTACTGAGAGTGAGAGGAGAGCTAGGAAAGCGGTTCAAGAACATGAGAAGTTTCCTAAAAAGGTTATTGTATCGGGATCTAGAGAAGATTTAGGATGTCAATACAGAAATATTTATGAGATTTTAAGGGAGGGAGGGGTAAAAGATGATGAAATTGAAGTAAATTATGCAAATAATACTTTAGAGAATGTTTTAAATTCTTTAAAAAAATTAGATGGCCATGTGAAAATTGTTTCCAATAAGACACATTTATCTAGATTTAGGAACGATATAAATTATTTGAAAAGACCAATTATTCCGCAAGGTGACGAGGAGTATGCTTTGCCTGAAGATTTAGATGTTGATTATATTCCTGTTGGATCTGAAACAATGGCTGAAAAAATTTATGGGGTAATAGCTCTTTTTAACGAGAGATATAGATTATCCAAAGGTGTTGAGAATGCGTTAAATATGGGTAGAAAAGACCCCCTTAGACCTGTCAAAGATATGTTTAATAATTTTTATGATAATTTTAGGGGAAGAGAGAGTATTAATCTTAAGGCTTTATCTCAATCTCATTAATTTTATGCTTTGTGTAATTTTGAATTAACTCTTTACCCCTTTCTATCAAAATACTTTTCTTACTATCTTTTTTCCAAGGTCTTATAAGAGCTGTTGGCCCT
>PWGL01000123.1 GCA_003554465.1 Candidatus Pacearchaeota archaeon | reverse complement strand
TTCTTTTGACCAAAATATCGGAGATTGGGACGTTTCTAATGTAGAAACTATGGATGAAATGTTTAGAAATGCTATCAGTTTTGATAATGCTGGTAGTGACTCAATAAAAGATTGGAATGTTTCTTCTGCAATTAATATGCATGGAATGTTCAGAGATGCAGAGATTTTCAATAGAAGTCTGCAAAACTGGAATGTAGAAAATGTTCAAGATATGGGCAGCATGTTCAGAGACTCATATTTATTCGATCAAGATATAAGTATGTGGAATGTTTCAAACGTGGCCGATTTTAGTTTATTTTTAGATGGGGGCGAACTTTCATCTAAAAATTATGATATGCTACTTGTTGAGTGGTCTTATCTTGATTTACAAAATGACTTGGTTTTCCATGGTGGTGATTCTAGGTATAATTTAGGTTTGCCTGATGAGAGAAGAGGATATATTGAGACTAATTTTGGATGGTTTATTTCTGATGCAGGAAGTACAGGAGTATATCCTGAAAAGCCAAGTGCTAATCATATTTCTCCTTCAGATGGTGAAATATCTCATGACCATGAGAATACATTTACAATGAATGTATCTGATTATTTAGGAAGGTTAGGTAGTGTAGAGTTACATATCTGGGATGCTGGTGATAATAGTTTAGTATATTCAAATGAAACCAACATATCCGGAAAGTATTATCATGAGGAGAACTGGACTTATAGTTTTGATACTGGAGGGGATTATGATTGGAATGTGAAGGTTGAGTATGATTATGGCGAGCAGGACTATGTGTGGGCAGAGGTTGAGGACTGGAAGTTATTTGTATATATAGCAATATTAGATGCCTTTGACTTGGAGAAAGATGGAGATGGTAAGACAGGATGGTTTGAGGAGGAGCAGGAAACATTGCCAAATGAGGAAACATGGTTCTTTGCAAACCTTACAGATGATGATACCGGCGAGTCTGTGGGGGATGCTGATTGTAGTATTAATATTTCAGGTGTTGCAAGTGCAGGGGTATTTAATATGACATATAACTCATCAGCCGAATTATATTATCATAATATGACATTTGAGTATGCGGGGAACTACTCATGGGATGTTGAGTGTGAGCATTACTTTTATGAGAATCTGTCTGATGGTGGTGAAATAAGGATTAGAATTCCTTTATATAATGAGTCATCTGTTGGTTTATTAACAGATAATGAATATGTTAATTATCATGCAGGAGTTAATTTAAGTGTTGATATACCAGAGGAAGATATCATGGATTTTCTTGGTTATGAATTGGATAGTGTATGGACAGAAATAGAAAGGCCAGATGGTACTAAGGAAAATGTTAGTATTTCAGGAGAGGTCGTAGATATAGAAAATTCGGTTTTATGGTATAAGCTAGATGAGAATATTAGTGAGGCAGAAGTTGAGTATATTGAGGATTCTTCTGGAAATGAAAATCATGGAACGGTTTCAAATGCGGAGTATGTTGAAGAGGGCAGGTTGAATGGAAGTTATTCATTTACTGGAGCAAGTGATAGTTATATTGAGGCAAGTCATAATGAGAGCTTGAGTTTTGATGATAATTTCACATTAACATTATGGAAGAAAGGCTATAACGAAGATTCGAAGTTAATTTCAAAGAGAAATGGAAATATAGGTTATGAATTAACTGAGGAGGATAATGTTACAACATTATTTATGGGAGATTCCGAAGGTTATGAAAGGGTTAGATTAGGAAATACAGATATAAGTGGTGATGATTGGTATCATATAGCCGTTAGCTGGAATGCAGATTCAGGAGAAGCAAGGGCATATGTAGACGGGGATTTAGATGGAGAGTATACTTATCCAATAGATAATATATCTAATAGCGAGGATTTGAGAATAGGAGAGGAATTTGAAGGGCTGATAGATGAGGTAAATTTTTATTCAACAGTCTTGACAGATGATGAGATAAGCTCTGTATATAAGTATGGATTTTCAAGCTTCCCGGGTGGTTTGTTTAGTAGGAATTATCTAAACTTGACAATGTTGGGAAGGCATAATGTTAGATATTATGCTAATTTAACTAATTCATTTGATATTGTAAGGTTAATCGAGACTAACTTTTCAGTTCAAAATATAAGTGCAACTATAGATACTCCTGATAGGGTTAATACAACAGATACAATACCGATAGGGGGGCAGATAGGAAGGACTAATGGGACAGACTACTGGCCAATAGGAAACAACATGTTTAATATAGATTTGGACGGGGTATTAGTTAGCTCTGAATCTTATGTGGATGATGAGTTTATAGGTGAGGGAGAAAGAGTAGATAAAGAAGAGGGTATCAGGCTAGACTTAATCTCAATAAGTGATATAACAAGTTATTTGGATGACTTTTCAACAGATAACTTCAAGCAAGATAGTTTTGATTATGATAGTGTTGGAAGATACCCTCCTGGAGAATATATATTTGAGAATGATGAGATGGAAGAGTCAGAAGGGTATTTAATTTATAAGTATGAGTCACTCACAGAGTTTAATAATGCGACAGCTAAATTTAAAACTCTTCACGAAGATGGGGGAGCAGGTGGTTTTGGAAGTAATGACGGAGGAGGAAACGCGACATTATGGTATAGTTATGACTATTATAGCTGGCATCTAATCGACTCTTCAATAGAGCCGGATGATACTGTCTCGGGAGATATAGATGTTGATGGTGAGGATGAATTTTTCATAAGGATTCATTTAGATACTCATGACTGGACAGGAGAAAACCCAATAAGTGACTATGAAATTGACTATACAGAGCATGAGTATGCAGAAGATGGAAATTATATTTCTCCAGCTCTTCACTTCCCTGATGTTACTTATACTGTATTTGTATGGCAGGAAGAGTTGAATAACCAGGATATCAAGTTACAGTTGAGAGAGTCGGAGGATAATGAGACATGGGGTGACTGGAGCAGTAATTATACAGACAGGCTTGATAACTCATTAGAAGATTATTCAGAAGATTATTTACAGTATAGGGTATGGTTAGAGACAGATGATTTGTATGAAACACCTGTTTTTAATAGTATAGATTTTTTCTACTTTGATGCAGAAACAAATGAGACAGGAGGCTATGGGTATAATATAACAATACCTACAGATAATTTAGGGCATTTACCATTGACAATAGGTATTCCAAGTACTCCTTCAGGTATTATAGGGGAAAATACAACTTTATTAGAAGTGTGGGCAAGAACATATCTCGAGGCAGAGCTAGATAGTGATTTCTCGGGGGTGGCAGAACACACATTCAACACAAGTTTGTTTAGGCAAGATACAGGGGAAAATGTTAAAGGTGAGATGGTTATAGAGCTTGCTAAAAATGTCTCTACAGTGGGCAAGTCATGTAGCGGGGAAGAAAGTTGTTTATTTAGCTGGGAAGTTCCTAATGATATTTCTCATGGAAATTATACTGTGGAGGTTGCAGGAGAAAATGAATCGGCTTATTATGGTAGTTCTGATTTAATATTTTATGAATATTTAGAGGAAAGTAATACTACTGGAGAGTTATCTATATCGGATAGAACAGTTTATGATTTTACTCCGGGAGAGGATTATACTTTTTATATAAATGCAACTCTAGAAAATACAGGTGGTGGAAGAATGGAAGATATTAGTGTTTGGGAGCACGGTTCCTCAACTGCTATAAAGAATGTTACAGAGGTAGAGCCAGCAGAAACAATAATCCCTGGAGAGACAGGGAATGCTTTGATGAGGGTAGTAATTGATGGAGAAGTTGCAGCTGGAGATGAAGAATATTATATTTTATGGAGGGCAAACTGGACAAATAATGATGGTTCAGTAGCAGAAGAGGACGATTATATAGATGATACAAGTTGGGTATATGTGGAATTAGATTCAACTCTTGAGTTATCTAAATATAGCGAGGCAATAAATGTCAACCATGGAACAAACGAAAGCTTTAATTTTGAGGTGCAATCTACAGGTACAGAAGAGGTAATAAATATTAACGCAACATTGATAGAAGAAGCTGTTGAAGATGATATGGTTTTGAACTCTTCATGGGTAGATATAGAGCCAGGTTATATAGATGAACTGGAAGGAGGATATAGTGAAAATATGGTGGTAACAGTAGATATACCAGAACATAATCTTGCTGGAGATTATTCTGGAATTATAGAGGTAAATTCAAGTGCTGATGATTTGAGATTTAACTTAACAGTTAATGTTCCTGAAGACTGGAACTGGTACTTAGAGCCTTCAGAGGATTTAACTTATAATAAGACATTTGGTTTGAATGAGGAAGGGGAATTTGCCAACTTTACAATAACTCATACAGGTAATATAGATATTAACTTATCTATAGGTTATGACCCTTCTAGAAATGAGGATTATACTACCAGACTGGGTTTATTTGAAGAGAATTATGAGAAAGATAACGAGACATTTAATCCTACTAGTATTGTAGTAGAGAGAGGGGAAAATACCACATTTAAGTTATATCAACATGGATGGGATGAGCCTCTAGATGATGTAGGTGTTGATATTAGTTTAGATAATGCAAGTGCAAGCCCTACAAGCGATTTTGTACAGGAGGCATTCTGGATTGAAGAGCAACCACCGGTTATTGAAGATATTAGATTTTTAATAGACGATATAGATAGAGAAATTGCAGAGCAAAACAGGAATTTAACTATCAAAGTAGTTGCTAGTGATGACTATGATTTAGATTTGGAAAATACCACAATAAATATTTCATGGTTTGACGGAAGCGAGGTTATAGATGCAGAAAGTACAGATGAATATGAGACCGTTGGGGGGAATTATAGAGAAATGAATTATACAGGAGTATTTTTACCATCTTATGAAACTAAATATCATCTAAATGCGACAGTATATAGTGCATCTGGAGACAAAACAGTTTCAGATATGTATGAGGTTGAGGCAATCGGAAGAACAGAGGTTGATGTTGCCCAGAATTACTCTTCTGAACAAGTTTCTAATGTGGACAGAGAAAATCAAGAAGAGATATATATTAATTACACTATGGAAAATATAGGAGATGTAACAGCATATAGCCCGAGCTTAAGTTTTTCTGCCAATGAAACTATAGATTCAAGAACATATTATTTGGGTGATCTTTTCTTCAATACTACAGGTAATGTTGTAGCAGAGATAAATGTTACTAAACTAACACCTCCTGGAATTTATGATGTAAGGGGAATTGTAGACTGGACAAACCCTGATGGAAGCACTAGCTCAGATTATGTAACTTTTTTCATCAATGTTTCTGAAAATAAGTCATTTAGCCATTCTCCTGACGACTTAGAGTATGAGGTTGAAACTGGAAGTTACTCGGTTGAGGACTTGTTTATTAATAATACAGGAAATACTAAATTGGAAGGTGTATCTCTAAATTGTTATACAGGAGACTTATGTGGGGAATTTGATGTTACTTATGAAGATAATAATTTTGATATCGCCAGAAACTATACAAAAGAGGTTGGGGTAAATTTAACTGCTCCCGATGACTTGCCTGGAGGTAGCTATTCAGGAAGGATAGAGATAGCAGAGGATGATATCTCAGATACCTTTGCGGTTGAGGCAAGTGTACCTTTTGACATGAGTTGGGATGTAGACAAAGATTATATAGATGAGAGGAGGGCTGCAAGACAGGTGGGTGTTTTAGACGAGGTAATAATATTTAATACAGGTAATGTTGATATGGAGTTTGAGTTTGACTCAACAAACTGGTCTATAATACAGCCAAATGTTTCATCTATGGAGTTAGGTATTTTAGAGAATAAGTCATTAGCAATAAATTATTCAGCTCCTGAACAGGAAGGTACATATACTAATAATATAACTATTACCGGTCTTGGATTGCAGCCAGCCACTAGAAATATAATAATAGATTTAGTTGCCACAGAACTTAATGTTGATGTTATATATCCTACAAATGTTACCCCTATAGATAATGTAACTGTAGGAGATAATATATATGTGGAGACAGAGGCCAGTTATGAGGGAGAGGTTATAACAGAGAACCTTAGTTGGGATATAGAGATAGGCAGGCCGGGAAGGGGAACCTCATGTAATAATGTTAACTATGAATATAATTCAAATGAAAGTAGATGGGAAATAAGTGGTAATGCCCCGGATATAGAGGATGGTAAAACTTATGATCTTATCGCTGTTGCTACACATACAGAATATGGGGAAGTTAGCGGTGTGTCAGAAGATAGTATTTTGTATAGAGATGTGACACCTCCAGAGATAGTGCCTTTTAGCGAAGATATTCAGAAAGGAGAAAATATTTCTCTAAGGGCCAATGTCACAGATAATGTTGAAGTTGCTGATGTGTATGCAGAGGTAACTTATCCTAACGGCAGCAAGAAAGAATTTAATTTGTCTCTTTATGACGAAACTTACATATATGATGAGACAGCCTTAAATGTATCAGGAGAGTATTTAGTTAAGTATTCTGCTATAGACACAACCGGAAATATAAATCATGAAGATGACTGGTTTAAAGTGCTAGATAGGTATTATTGGGATGTTGAGATGAAAGATTATAGGGAGGACCCTGTTGTCGGGACAAATATAACTATGAGGAGAAGAAGGACAGAAACAACTTTGATGAGTGAGGTGACTGACGAGGAAGGTAAGGCAAAATTTTATATCAACAAAATGTTTTATGATCTTTACTCAATAGTTCATCCTGATGAGTTATTCATATACGATGCAGATTTTAGGGACCCTATGGTTACTGAAAATGCAAGTTTAAGTTTTGCTTTACACGAATTGAAAGTTGGAGACTTGAAAGAGACAATAGTTAACCATAAGTATTTCAAAGGTATAGCTTCTAACTCTAAAGGATTTAGTGAGAATAGGCTAGATGTTATTTTTGACTATGCCGACTATGACTATTCAAACCCTGTACAGCTTTCAGCTGTTAGATGCTCTTCATGGAACTATTCAAATAGATATTGTGCAGGAGAATGGAGTGAGATTAATTCAAGTAGGGATGTAGATAGAAAAGAGGTGACAGGTTTTTCAGAAGGTTTTGATGGTGTCGCTTATTTCCTAACTGAGGATAGGTGTGGTAATGGTTTATGTGAAGCTGTTTATGGCCAGAATGAGGAAACTTGTCCTCAGGATTGTAAAGAGAGAGAAATTACTGTAAGTCCTCCTGGTGCTCCTAGTGTAAGTGCACCAGATATCCCGGAAGAAGACATAGAGGCAATTAAAAGAGCTACTAGGGATGTATTAAATATAGGGGGTGTTAAGATAGACATAACCTCCATATATAAAGAGTTGTTCCCCGGAGATTCAACATCTGTGAGAATTAGCTTAATGAATATTGAGGATGAGGAGAGAGAGGCCAGATTGTCGGCAGGGGGAGAGGTAGAGGATTTTGTATATTTTGAAGATAGCAGCCCTAGCTTTGAGCCGGGAGAGGCCAAGGCTATTGTTGTAAGGATAGATATACCTGCAAATCAGGAAGTGGGGACATATGACGGGCATATAGATATAGAGGTTGGAGAGGCTACAGGAAGATTGCCTATGACTATAAGAGTTAGGGAACATGAAGGAAGACTTCTTGATGTTAAGATACAGCCTTTGGTGAATAGAATAGAGCCAGGGGAAGTATTAAGGATAGATACTAATATAGCTAACTTGGGAAGAACTGCCAGGGTAGATGTTCAGTTTGACCTGCAGTTAATTGATGTCAGGACAGGAGATACTGTTGCAAGAGAGCAGGATGCTTTTGCTGTTGAGACAACTGTGGAAGAGATTAAGAATTTAACTATTCCCGAAGATGTAGATACAGGAAGATATATGGTTAGGGGAACAGCATTTTATTCAAACCCGGAGCTAGACGGGGATATGCAGGCTACATCGCTAGAATATATAACTGTGGAATACCCTCTCTTACATAGGAGGTATTTCGGAATTCCTTTCTGGGCATACCTCTTGTCTATAATTTTCATATCTCTTGTAACAGGAGGAATTTTCTTCTATAAATATATAGAGTATAAGAGAAGAAAGTTTAAGTCTAAGGTCGATATGAGGAAGTTACCTCAGCCTGGATCTAATGCCGCATTTGTTGGTAAGATAGCAGAGACAGATACAAGGACATTTATGAATTTGAATCATTTGAAAATGCACACTTTGGTTGCTGGTTCAACAGGTAGTGGAAAGACTGTTGCCGCACAAGGGATAATTGAAGAGGCTCTTAAAAGGAATAAAAGTGTTGTTTTATTTGACCCGACAGCTCAGTGGACAGGATTCTTGAGAAAGTGTGACGAGAAAGACATGTTTAAGAGGTATAAGTACTTTGGAATGAAGAAGAAAGATGCTCAAGGTTTCAAGGGTTCAATAAAGACAATAAAAGATCCTTATGAAATTATAAATATAGAAAATTATATAGATAGGCCTGGAGAAATTACAATTTTTGATGTAAGTCACTTATCTCCTAAACAGATAGATGTGGTTGTTGCAAGTACTATTGAGCAGATTTTTGACTCTAGACCTGATGAAAGTAAGGAATTGAAGACGTTATTAGTTTATGATGAGGTACATAGATTACTTCCTAAGTTTGGTGGAAGTGGTAAGGGATTTGTACAGCTTGAGAGAGGCGCTAGAGAGTTTAGGAAGTGGGGTATAGGATTATGTCTAATAAGCCAGGTACTTTCTGACTTTATAGGGGAGATAAAAGCTAATATCGGAACAGAAATACAGATGGGAACAAAGTATGAAGGGGACTTAGAGAGAATTAGTATGAAGTATGGTGAAGATGTCTTGAAGTCTGTAGTTAAGGAACCGGTAGGTACAGGAATGATGGTCAGCGCAGAGTATAATGACGGAAGACCTTACTTTGTTGCATTTAGGCCTCTACTACATAGTACAAAGAAACTGAATAAGAAGATGTTAGAGAATTATGAGAAGTATTTCGAAGAGATAGAAGACCTAGAGTTCCAGATAGATTATCTTAAAGAGAAGTTTGAATATGATGCTATGGATCTTGAGCTTGAGCTTAGGTTGGCAAGAGGAAAAGTTAGGGAAGGTAGATTCCAGATAGCAGAGATGTATTTAGAGTCATTAAGACCTAAATTCGAAGATGCCTGGAAGAAGGTAGGTAAAGAGCCAGTTCATCTTGTAAAGAAGAGAATTGACAAGGAGAAATTTGAGAAGGGAATAAGAGAGGCTGAAAAGGGCAGGGAAAAGTATAAAAAGAGTGAGTCATCTGAAGATATGACCCCTAGGGAAGAGATACAGAATGTTAGGAGTCTTGTAGATGGGAAAAAGAAAGAGGGTAAGGAAACCCAGAATTTAGAAGAAAAGCTTAAGGTTTTGGAAAAGAGGGCAAAAGATACTAAGTCTGGCAAGGGCGAAGATTCAAAAGAATTGAAAAGTGAAATTGCAAAATTAAAAGAGGAGATTAATAAACTATGAGTATTTTAGATGCTTTTAAGAGGAAAGATAAGGGTGTTCCGGATGTGGGAGAGGAAGATGATGAGAGTGATGTTTCTGAAAATGGTGTTGATGACGGACCCGAAGTAGAAGAGATGGAAGATGATGAACAGCCTATGCCTCAGCAGACCCAGAAGCAGCCAAGCGCTGGCTCTCAGGCTAGAGATGAAGGGGCAGCTTTAGAGATTCAAAAGATTAATACCAGGTTAGATTCTATCAACGAGTTGTTAAAAGGTTATACAGAAAGAATTTCCACACTTGGACAGCAGATAGGTGAGGTTAGGTCTATGGCACTTTCTAACGAGAAAGAGTTGGGAAGAGTTTCTGCTAATTCCTCAAAAGCTATAGAGATTGTTCAACAGGTAAAGCCCGAAAACTTGAGGGTTGAGTATCAAAAGGCAGATTCTAAAATACAGATGGTAAATGAGAAGCTCGAAACCAATAAAGATTTTATGAGTACAGTTATGGGCCAGTTGAAAGAGATGAGGAGAAGATTCCAGGATTTTTTAGGGACTGAGGAAATGATAAAGTTAAATGATGAAATTAAGAAAGATCTTGTCCAGGCAGAGCAGAAGGCCTCACAGACTAAGCTTCATGCAGATAAGGTTGAGCAGCTTTTTGCCGAAACTAGGAGAATGCTTTCCGAGAGCCAGAAATCTGAAGAGAGAATTAAGAATCTTGACGCAAATTATTCAGATTTGAAAAAATCTCTTGAGAGAATTAAGATTGATTTTAGTGAGATAGTAACTAAGAAAGAGATGGATGGTTTGAAAAAGAAATTTGATGATAAAATGATTATGTTTAATAAAGCTACAACTAAACTTTCGGATGTGGAGAAGAGAAATGCTCATTTAGGGAAGATTATTGAGACTATTTCAGGCAGGATGGAGGGTAACAAAAAAGATATAGAGACACTTTCTGCTGCTGTTGGTGAAGACAACATATATTCTGCAAAAAGTTATGGTGAAAAAATTGACTCTATATTGAATATTTTAGATGTTTTGGCCACAAGAGTTTCTAGTCTGGAAAAAGAAGTTAAGGG
>PWGL01000041.1 GCA_003554465.1 Candidatus Pacearchaeota archaeon | reverse complement strand
CAAGGTTTGTATTTTCTTCTTATCTTTTACTTCTCTAGATATAGAATTTTTAAACATAATTTCTGCGCCTCTTTTTACCCCATAATCTGAGGATATTATACTCATTTCCTGGTAATTATTGCCATCACTAAGAATATTTTGCAAACAGGCTAATAATAAACTAGCATCTGCATCGCTTATCATTTTTAAATCAGCTTCTTCTGAGAAAAGTCCTATTAACTCATTACCCGCATTGCTTAACCCATTATTTCTCCATCTTTCACCAAATAACAACTACTTATCACCTTTAAAATGATTTCTTATAGATTCTATGTGATCTATATACTCAACATAATCTGGCTCTCTCATTTTTCCAAGATCTTTTTCCACCCTATTAAAATATCTATGAAATTCATCCAAAATTTCAGGAGCCAGTATAAAATTACTTTTTCTCTTAACTAATCTATAAAAACTCTCTAAATTATATAATCTTTCCATAATTCCGCATTCATCCTCTTCCTTAAAAAAACGTTTCCTTGATACCCCAAATCCTAATAAGTTAGTGTCCAACAAAAAAATATTATCATTTTCTAATATTTATCTAATCCCCATGTTTCTCTTTCCATTTATTAATGATGGAAAAAGCATTTAAATCTTTAGTTGCGATGGAAAATAAAAAAATTTAAAAAGGATTATTTCTAGTAGTAAAGTATGACTGAGAAAATAAAGACTTGCTATTATTCCAGTATGAATGGTAACTCAGTCATAAGTATAATTTCTATTATTATATAAGCAGCTCTAGTTTTTTCTTAGGGCTGCTGGAGGATTTATGTTTTCTAAAGATAAATATGATTTTGATAAATTTTGCCGTGACGGAAAGGTTTTTTATAGAGATTCAGAACTCAAGAGGTATTCCTTTTTAAAAGATGGCCAGGAAGTTCATTATTCACCTAAGAGAATGCTTATGATAGATAAGTTCTATGAAGAAATGATTGATAAAGGTAAATTTTCCCCTATAGAAGAATTAGCTGCAGAAGAGCTAGAAAGGAAAAGAAACTTGCCTCCCACATGGTTAAATAATGTGGCATCAAAACTCAGGGATGATTACAAATACGGATTTAACGGGGCAGGAGAAAATGAAAAAATCGCAAGAGAACTTGATGAATTCCTTGAAAGTCGTAAAAATAAGATATATAGAAGAAATAAAGAAGAAATGACTAAAGAAGAAATAAATTTTCCGGGTGAGTCAAAAAGTACCCTGAAGGCAGCAGGATAATACTGTGAGAAGGGGAAGATATTTAAATGAAAATTGAGGAATAATAAAGATGGGAAAAAATTATGACTTTGAAAAAATTGAAGAAGAAATACTGAAGTTTTGGAAAGAAAATAATATTTATGGTAAGAGTAGAGAGAAAAATAAGGGGAATGATACTTTCTATTTAATGGACGGGCCCCCTTATGCTACAGGGAAAATACATATAGGAACTGCTATGAATAAGATTCTAAAAGATATAGCAATGAGATCTAGGAGAATACAGGGTTATGATGTCTTTGACAGGGCAGGTTATGATACACACGGTTTACCTATTGAATATAAGGTTGAGAAAGAGATAGGTAGCAAGACAAAAGAAGATATTGAAAATTTTGGTGTTAGAAAATTTATAGAGAAATGTAAGGAATTTGCTACTAAACATATAGATGATATGAATAAGGAGTTTAAGAATTTAGGAGTATGGATGGATTTTGATAATCCTTACTTAACTCTTGCTCCAGAATATATAGAGACAATATGGGATGTTTTTAAATCTGCAGAAGAAAAAGGATTGCTGTATTTAGGAAAATACCCGGTACATGTATGTCCTAGGTGTGAAACAGCTGTAGCTTATAATGAGATTGAGTATGGTAATGTGAAAGATACATCTGTATATGTTAAGTTCCCTTTAGAGAACAGGAAAAATACTTACTTGATTGTTTGGACTACTACTCCTTGGACATTTCCCGGAAATACAGGAGTTATGGTTCATCCAGATTATAAATATCAAGAAATAGAAATGTCTGATGGTGAAAAGTGGATTATCGCTAAAGAAATAGTTCCAGAACTTATGCAGGAAATGGAGGCAGGTTATACTCCAAAAAAAGAATATGAGGGGAAAGAAATGGAAGGATGGAAATATGAAAACCCTTTGGCCAAGGATCTTAATCTTGATTTAGACAAAAATAGATCATATAAGGTTGTACTGTCGGGGAGACATGTTAATTTGGAAGAAGGTACAGGTCTTGTACATACTGCCCCGGGACATGGTAAGGAAGACTTTCAGATTGGCCAAGAAAATAATCTAGAGATGCCCTCTCCTGTAGATATTAATGGTAAATTAACTAACAAGGCGGGAAAATATGAGGGGAAAAAGGCAAGAATAGTAGATGATGAAATAATAAGCGACTTAGAAGAAAATGGTTATTTAGCTTACAAAAAAGAATATCCTCATGACTACCCTTTCTGTTGGCGTTGTAACTCTCCCTTATTGATGTTATCTAGACCACAGTGGTTTTTCAAAATTTCAGATATTAGGGATGACTTGTTAGAAGAAAATGAGAAAAATAACTGGGTTCCTGAATGGATGGGTAGTAGAATGAAAGCGTGGTTAGAAGACCTCGGAGACTGGCCTGTATCTAGAAAAAGGTACTGGGGAACACCTTTACCATTATGGGTCTGTGATAAATGTGATAAAAGAAAAGTTGTAGGGACTATTGAGGAATTAGAAAAAGAGTCGGGAGAGAAAGTTGAAGAAATCCATAAACCAGAAATTGATAAAATAAAAATTGATTGTGAGTGTGGGGGGAAAATGGAGAGAGTAGAAGATGTATTAGATGTGTGGTTTGACCCTGGAGTTGCTTCATGGGCTGCTCTTGGATATCCGAAAGAAAAAGAAAATTTGGAAAAATACTGGCCGGCCGACCTTAATATAGAGGGGAAAGATCAGGTCAGAGGATGGTGGAATTCTCAAATGATTTTGAGCCAAATTAAGTTTGGGAAGAAACCTTTTAAGTCAATACTAGAGCACGGGATGATTTTGGATTTAGGGAAAAAGAAGATGAGTAAAAGTGAAGGAAATGTTGTGACTCCTGACGATATGATTAGGAAGTTTGGAAGAGATAAAATGAGATATTATTTTGCTAAAATATCAAAAGGAGAAGATTTCTCATATAATAAGGAAGAATTTAGGGAAATTGAAAATGTCTTTAGGGTATTGTTAAATATTAATAGATATATTAAAAGTTTGGATGTTTCGGAAAAGAATATAAAAGATATAAATGACGAACAAATAGAAGATAAATGGATTTTGTCAAGATTTAATTCTATATTGAAAGATGTTACTAAAAATTATAATAATTACTACTTCCCTAAAGTTGTCCAGGCTTTAGAAAATTTCTTAATTCAGGACGTGAGTAAAAAATATATTCAAATAACAAGAGATAGGAGAGATGAAACTTATGAAATTCTTAACAATATTAGAAATAAATTACTAAAGTTATTTGCCCCCATAATACCTTTCATTAGTGAGGAAGTTTGGCAGAAACTAAGAGAAGAAGAAATTGTTGATGAAGAAAGTGTTCACCTATCAAAATGGCCAAAAATTGACAAAAATAAAATTGATGAAAAGTTAGAAAAGAAAATGGTTAAAGTATTTGAAATAATAGAAAAAGGCTCTGCAGAAAGAGACAGAGAACAAATAGGAAAGAAGTGGCCATTGCCAAAAGCAAAAATATCCTGCTATGAGGAGATTAGCGAAAAAAATTTGGGAAATGCTTTAATCAAAATAATAAAAAAACAGCTGAATGTGGAAGAAATTAAATTTGAAAGTTCTGAAGGGCCTAGTCAGGAAGAAACCGAGGAAAAAATAAATGTGGAGTTAGACACAAAAATGACACCTGAGTTGAAAGCTATAGGTTACCTAAATGTTATAGGTAGAAAAGTTCAGTCAGCTAGAAAGAAAGCAGGGCTGAATAGGGAAGATAAAATTGATTTGCAGTTAAACCTTGATGAAGATTTGAAGAAAATGTTAGAAAATAAGGAAAAATATTTGAAAGAAAGAGTTAATGCAGATAAAATATTTATAGACAATAATAAGGAAAGGTTTAAAAATAAGGATGGGTTTAATATAAGAAAGAAAAAGGTGTGTGTTTCATTTGAGAAACGTAAGGTTTAAAAATAAAAAAATCGATATGGTAATATGATAATCAAAGAAGAGTTTTTGTCAAGATTAAGGAAGATATTTGGTCTTAATCTTTATGAGGTTAAAGTGTGGACGGCTCTTCTTTCTCGAAGTGTTTCTACTGCAGGAGATTTGTCTTCTATAAGTGATGTTCCTAGATCTAGGACATATGATATTTTAGAATCTCTTGAAAAGAAAGGATTTATAGTTACTAAGTTGGGGAAGCCAATTAAGTTTATGGCTTTAAAGCCGGAAGAAGTTATAGAGAGAGTGAAGAAGAATCTGAGGAGTGAGACTGAGGAGAAGGCAAAAAGATTAGAGAGAGTAAAAGGTGATGATGTTTTGAAAGAATTGAAAAATCTTTATAATCAAGATTCTAAATATGTTGACCCTTCAGATATGTCTGGTAGTATGAGAGGTAGACAGAATATCTATAACCATTTAGATATGATGGTTAGGGAAGCTGAAAAGTCTATAACAATAGTTACCACTCCACAAGGTTTGAATAGAAAAATGGAAGCTCTAAGGCCCTCATTAAAAAAAGCTAAAGATAGGGGTGTAGATATTAGAATAGGCACTTCAATAAATGATGAAAATAAAGATATTGCTAAAGAATTGAGTGAAGTTGCAGAGATTAGGGATATGTCAGATCATTCACTTAAAGCTAGATTCACAATTGTAGATTCAAGGGGTTTGCTATTCTGGTTATTAAATGATGAAAATATTCATCCGGACTATGATGTTTCAGTCTGGTTAAATGCTCCTTTTTTTGCTCAGGCATTAGAAGAGATGTTTGAGAAAGCATGGGAAGACTTTAAGCCCTTAAAAGAAAGTAAAAAATAGTCTTTATATATTTCTAACCAGTAATTTAAAATTATTAATATTCTATTATCTTGCCTTTAAGATGGTAACCTTTCCTACCCGTAACCTTAATTCTTAAAAACTTTCCAGTTAAATTATCACCATTATTAATTTTGATTAGCCCATAGTTATCATTTCTAGCTAAATAAATTCCTTCTTTTTTTCCATTGACCAAAACCTCATATTCATTCCCTATTTCTTTCTTTTTTTTATTTTTGGATATATTCCTAAACAGATCAATTGTCTTTTTAGCCCTTTCTTTTCTTATATTGAAAGGTACTTGCTTTTCTTTGCTTGCTAAAGTTTCCTTTTTCTCCCAATATCTAGAAACATTCAGTATGTCTGGTTTTATTTTTTTTATAATTTCTAGAGTTTCTTTAAAATCTTCTTCGTTTTCTCCAGGGTAACCCACAATAACATCTGTAGATATTGCTATACCAGGTATTTCCTGTTTAAACTTATTTATTATTTTTAAGAAATCCTCTCGCGTATATTTTCTATTCATTTTTTCTAATATTTTGTTGCTACCTGACTGTAAGGGGATATGTAAAAAATTGTAAAGTTTTTTGTTTTTGTATTTTTCTATTAATTGATCTAAAATGGGTAAGACATTATTTGGATTCATCATTCCTAACCTAACCCTATATTTCCTGTCTAGATTCAAAATTTTTTCTAGCAATATAGGCAATTCTCTCTTTCTTCTGTCCAGGCCATAAGCGGCATTATCTTGGCTAGTTATCCAAATCTCCTTGCAATTATTCAAATCATTTTTGACTGCCTTTAATATTTTTTCCTGAGAATAAGAAAACAAATTTTTCTTGACTAATTTAGTTATGCAATATGAACAGTTCCCGTTACAACCCTGGGCAATTTGAATTATCCCTATATTTTTATTTTGGCTAATTTTAGGTTGGCATATCTTTTCCTCATTCTTCTCAGACATGAATAATTCTTCATTATACTTGTCCTGGTATATTGTCATTATTAATTTGTTTATGTCATTAACATTATTTATTCCCAGTAAAAAAATATTTTTATATTGAAGTTTTTCTCTCCTCACCCCTGGCATGCATCCTGCTATAATAATTGGCTTGTCCGTCCTTTTCAAATCCTGAATTCTTCTCTCAATTTTATTCTCTGTGGGACCCTTAACAATACATGTATTTAAAATAATAATATCTGCAATATCTTTATTATTAGTTATGCTCAGGCCAGCCTGCTTAACTAATCCTTTCATTATCTCTGTATTATTTTGATTGGCCGCACAGCCATAAGTTTCAAAATATATATAGTTTGGTTCTTGCATCCTAAATAATAAAATATAGTGTGTTTTTAAAACCGCTTAAGGCAGTTACATCTCTTCTAATTGATCTATCCCTAATAGCCATAGTGTTTTTCCTATAACTTCCTTGAAATTTTTTACCAGTTCTAGCCTAAATTCTTCTTTTTCCGAACCTATAACCTTGCATGAATGATAAAACTCACTAAAAAGTTTGGCGAGTTGGTATGAGTAATTAGCTATCAATGAAGGGTTAAGATTGTTCTTTGCCTTTTCAACGGTCTCATCAAACTGATCAAGCTTTTTAATTAATCCTTCTTCCTCAGAACTAAACTCTATTTTATTGTCATAAAGACTTTTTGATTTAGATTTATCTAATATCGAGTTAGCTCTCGCAAGGCTATATTGTAAATAAGGTCCTGTGTCACCTTCAAAATTTATTGCATCTTTAAATGAGAATTCTATATTCTTTATTGGTTCCTTAGATAAGGTAGAGTATTTTAATGCTGCCACTCCTACTTTTTCAGCAACTTTCTCTTTATTTTTCAAATCTGGGCTTTTCTTTTTTATCTCTTCTAACGCCTTTTTACTAGAGTCGTTAATGACATCCTGTAAAAAAACTATATTCCCTTCTCTTGAAGATATTTTTCCTTCTTCCAAATTCAACAAACCGAAAGGAACATGACTTAATTTTTTAGCCCACTCATAACCCATCTTATCAAAAATTTTAAATAATTGTTTGAAATAAAGTCTTTGCTCATCCCCCACGACATAGACCATCTTGTCAAATTTATGTTGATTATATCTTTCTATTCCTGCTCCCAAATCCTGCGTTGAATATAGTGCCGTTCCGTCACTTCTTAATACAACTTTGTCAGGCATATCATCTCTTTCTAGTTTAACAATAGCTGCTCCTTTTTCAGTTTCGTACGCCAACCCTTTTTCTATAAGTTTTTTAACAGATTCTTTTCCTTTTTTTGAAAATTTGCTGCTTCCCACAATTTCATCAAATTCTACATCCAGTTTTTTATATGTATTATTAAACGCCACCAAACTATATTTTTTAATTTTTTTCCAAATTTCTTTTAATTCTTTATCTCCATCTTCTAATTTTTTTAGTGCATTAAGAGCTTTTGTTGCCCATTCATTCTTAACCTCTTCATTATCTTCTTTATCGGGGCTTTTTTCCAGTTCATCCTCTACTCCCAACTTCTCTTTTTTACAATACTTGACATATAACCTAAGTAACTCTTTTTCGGGATTTTTTTCTAATTTTTTATTGTTCCCCCATAATTTATAAGCCATTAACAACTTCCCTATATGGAGCCCTTCATCATTGATATAGTTGATCCCGTATGTTTCCCACCCGGAATGCTCAAATATTCTCATTAAAGAGTCTCCAATTATTGTGGATCTTATATGTCCTACATGCAATGGCTTCCCTATATTTGGAGATGAAAAATCTATCACCACCTTGCCTTTTCCTTTCTTATTTTTATCTTTAAATCTTTCTATCTTATCAAAAACATCTCCTGTAAACTTGTTCATATTGACAAAAAAATTTAGGTAACCGTTAACTGCCTCCACTTTTTCTAAATCATCTATATCTTTTAATTTCTTATTTAAATTTTCAGAAATTTCTTTTGCTATCTCTTTTGGATCATTTTTAAATTTTTTAGCTAAGAAAAAACAAGGAAATGCAAATTCTCCTAAATTATCTTCAGAAGGCCTCTCTATATTTGATTTTATTTCAGAGATATCTAAATCTAATTCTTTCTTTAACAAATCTCCTATTAGATCTTTTATATCTTTCATTTTAAGTTGAAACATTTGCAGACCCGGATATTAATTAAAACGGGGGTGATATGTTACATTCATAAAAAAAGTTGATTAATAAAGCTTATGATAGAGCTGGCTTTGCGCATAAAAATATATATTGACCATCTAGATTGTATTTAGTTGTCCTCTTTCGAGTTTTCTTTCGAGTTTTCTTTCGAGTTTTCTTTTAAGTCATTCCCACATTGAGGACAAAATTTTTCAGTGCCATCCAATATCTTTTCGCAGTTAGGGCACTTTCTTTCTTCCTTCTTTTTCTCTATAACTGTCTGATAATTAGACTTTCCACCAGAAACTAATCTTGAAAAATGGGATTTAACTTCTTCTGAATCCTGAAGATTCTCCATCTCTTTTTGTATTTGTTTTCTGTCCATATTGAGATATTGATTTTTGGGTTTTTAAAATTTACTGGGAAATTAATATAAACTTCCTTTTATTTTTGAAAGTATGGCAAAAACTGGAAGGGTAGACCTGCCACTTCATAGCGGGAGAGCTCCCAGGTGGTTATTTGGAAGAATGGTGAAACTAGCTAGGCCTATAAGTGAGATAATAATAGATGAATATGGACAGGATAATTTTTTAAAAAAGTTGAGCGATCCTTATTTTTTCCAGTCGTTATCTTGTGTTCTGGGTTTTGACTGGCATTCTAGCGGAGTTACTACTACTGCTACAGGTGCCTTAAAAATGGCATTAAAAAACACAGATATGGGAATCAAAGTTGCAGGGGGTAAGGGGAAAAATTCAAGAAAAGCGCCTCAAGAAATTATTAAGTTAGGGGATGATTTTAATCTTAAAGAGAGAAAAATAAATGAATTGGTGAGGAATAGCAAAATGTCTGCTAAAGTCGATAATAGTTTGATTCAGGATACTTACAACCTATACCATCATTCTTTCTTTATTAATGAGAAAGGTAAATGGGCGGTAATCCAGCAAGGCTTAGATAATGATTATGCTAGGAGGTACCATTGGTTATCAGATGATATAAGAGATATGGTTGAAAACGAGAAGCCAATAGCTAGTATGAAGAAAGGAAATAATGTTTTAAATTTAACTTCAAAAGATAGTAGGGAAACGAGGAAAACCTCATTAGATTTAATTAAAGATAACCCTTATAATTTAAAGAAATATTCTAGAAAAGAAAGTGGGAAATTTCAAAAAGAATTGACAGATTTCGGAATAAATCATATTAATGAATTTAAATTGCCTAGAAGACATCATATAGAAAAGATAGATTTAGGTAATTTTAAGGCTTTAGAAAAAGCTTATGAAGTCCAACCTAGAGATTATGAGGAGTTGGTATCTATAAGAGGGGTAGGGCCAAAAACAATAAGGGCGCTATCTTTAATTTCTAATTTGATTCATGGTAGCAAGGCCGACTGGAAAGACCCTGCAAAATACTCTTACGCTCATGGGGGTAAGGATGGTTATCCAGAGCCGGTAGATACTAAAAATTATGATAGAAATATAGAAATATTGAATCAGGCAATAAGAGAAGCAAAAATAGGGAAGAAAGATAAAATAAAAACCTTGGAGAGAATGAAAAAAATGACGCCTCAGTAGCTCAGGTGGCTAGAGCATCTGCCTCGTAAAGCTAACTTTCAAAACCCATAAAATCGGGAGATTTTCTGAGGCTGCAGAAGAGTCATAAAAATTCTTCTGAGAGTTAGCTGGTTCAAACCAAGATAAAAAATTAGGAGCAGACCAGGAAGAAATTACGAGTAGAATTAAAAATTCGAGAAAGCAGAAGGCCGCCGGTTCAAATCCGGCCTGAGGCTTTTTTAGATTAATAAGGTTTTAAATCCTAAAAACGTCCCGTATAATAGAATAAAAATATAGATAGAGGACATAGCAGAAATATTGGAGATACATATAGGCGATGGTTGCCTAAGTGTAAATGACAGACATCATAAATATTATTTAAGATGTGATTTAAAAGAGGAAAAAGAGTACCATGACAATTGAGTTACCCCCTTGTTTAATAAAAAAATAGTGGTGCCTTTATATAGAAAGAAAGTAGAATACAAAGAACATCCTAATGTAGGAATTTATGGATTCCACACATTTGATGAAAAAATAGTTAAATTCTTTAAAAATCTCGGAATAAAACCAGGCAGTAAAATAGATATAATCATCCCTGGAAAGGTTAAGGGAAATAATATTTTTTAAAAAGATTTCTTAGAGGATTATTTGATACAGATGGGGGTATTTATTTTGATAAAAATAGGTCTGCAAAGAACAATATAAATAATCGTCCGACTATAACTCTCTCAACAGTTTCTAAAAATTTAAAAGGTGTAATTAATAAGCTAGAAGAATTGGGTTTTAACCTGGGGATGAAGAATCCTAGAAAGGGGAAAAGGAATAAAAACAAAATCTATAAAATATTATTATATAGAAAAAAATATTCAGGATTATGTGGATAAAATGGGATTTAAAAATCCAAAACATAAAACCAAGTGGTCTGTTTATAAAAAATTTGGATACTGTTCACCACATACTACTCTTAATGAAAGAAAAAAATTCCTATCACAAAATTTATAAACCAAATTACTGATTGAAACATATGCGGGAGTGCCGGAGTGGCCAAACGGGACGGAAGATTCTTAATAACCTTAAGATCTTGTCTAAACTTAAGTCACTCCAGGAAATCCGTTGGCTCAGTGCCTCCGAAGGTTCAAATCCTTCCTCCCGCATAATTTCTATATAAAAAATAAGAAAATTTTTTCACTTTAGATGCTAGCAATAATTAATCACTCATAACTTCCCCTGACGGGAAAAGTATATAAAAGAAAAATTCTGTTTAAATATAATAAGAAAAAGAGGAAAAATGGGAGAAAAAATTAATAATACATTATCTGTATTTGATTTAGAAATAATGAGTTGGATCCCTTCCTTCTGGGAGCCGCTTATAATACTAATTGTGTATACTTCCCTACTATTCATATACATAGTTTTTGTCTGGGAATTTTATCATTTCCTGGCTAAAAGAAACATATTAAAACTAAATTTAAATAAGTACAATAATGTAGATCACCCTGTAGGTAATAAAATACTTGCGTCATCTTTATATTTGCTAGAATATATAATATTGTTGCCTATATTTATATTCTTCTGGTTCACGGTATTGGCAATATTCTTACTAGTCCTGTCTGAGACACCTTCAGTTCACCACATATTATTAATAGCTACTGCAGTAATCACCGCAACTAGAATCGCGTCATATTATAATGAAGGCTCTGCTAAAGAGCTTGCGAAAATATTTCCTTTATCTTT
>PWGL01000005.1 GCA_003554465.1 Candidatus Pacearchaeota archaeon | reverse complement strand
TAACCTTTTGAGCATAAAAAAACCGCCGGCAAAAAACCGGCGGCTGGCAGGAAGGTGTATTATATCAAGTCCATAGCATTTATTCCATCAGCTAAGCGCTGGTCCTTTCTCTCAAAACTTCTTAAACATCCTTCATCCCGAAGTGCTTTAGTGTATTTCTGAATACTTCTGAACCACTCAGGCGTCATCTCATCATCCTCTTGATAAACCTGGTCGGCAGTGAAAAACTCCCCGCGGCACTCCGGACACTGATACCTTTTATCTTCACAACACATTTTTGTTTTGCAGGCTGGGCAGGTCATTTGGCATCGCCTCCCTTTCTTTTTTCCTGCGCTTTCTTCCATGCCAGGTAACCGGCATGTTCTTGTACTCTCCAAGGATGGCTTTCACTTGGTTTGCCGCCTGTATTTTCGCGCTCAATTTTGGCTGCAGTTGCTTTTGTGCCGTATAGCCTGACATCCAGGCCCAGTCCATCGCGAATAACCTTTCTCACATTATGCATGGTCCATGGTTTATTTCTGCTGGTTCGGTATCCTTCACGGTTCAAGCGGTCGGCAATATCTTTACAGGAAATTCCTTGCTTTCCGGCCATTTGCAGGCAAATCTCTTCTACCTCTTGGCGCTGTTTGTTATAATCAGGCAGTAGTTTCCAGCGCTTTAAATATTCCAGGACGTTCTCGCGCTTCCACTGTTTGCCGTTTTTCGTGGTGTAACCTTTCTCATTAAGTTCCTTGGCAATTTCCACAGCGTTTTTATACTCTTCAACAAACATTCTTTTCATCTCTTTGTAAACCATGTCAGCTTTATCAAAAGTTAACTTCCATGGCCTGGTCCAGTCGTCCGGATCATCCGGCACCTGTTCTTCTGCCGGCCAATACTCAGCACCACACTCACACTTCCAGAAAAATAATTCCTGCTTTAACATTACACCACTGCAAGCCGGACACTCCATGTTGTCAGTTGCAGTAATGCTGGTGTCAATTCCGGCATCTCTCAGTTCATACAAAACGGCGGAAGGAGACAATTCAACCTGCCTGGCAATCGATTGTATATTATGGCCTCTTTTGCCAAGCTCAACAGCTTCCCTTTTTTTCTTTTGCAGCTCTTCATCTTGCTGTATCTTGTAATTCACAAACTCAGCATATTTCTCCAGGCGGCCCTTCAAGGTTTCCGGTTGAATTCCCATATCATCGGCAATACTTTTAAGCGTTTCACCTTTAAAATAACGTGATAGCGCCTGCTGCTCTTCTTCCTGCTTTTGGCGCTCCCGCTCATCCTTTAATTTCTGATATTCCGGATCCTTTTGAAGTTCGTTGTGAAGCGTGCTTCTGTTTACTCCTAATTGTTCAGCAGCACTTTTAACACCGTATCCTTTTTTTAACAACTCGATTGCTTCAGCTGTAAGTGTGCTTACCATTTTGCCACCTTCTTTTTTATATATAGCCGGCGCCGGTGGAGGAACCCGGCACCGGCCACAACCAGGCCGTAGCCTGGAAAATTAGTCACCCATCTTCATTACACGCACAGCATCGGCAAGCGCCACTGCAATATCAGTGCGCCATACAGCGCGGAAGTAAGTGACATCCTTCCCGAAGCCGTAATGCTCACTGCGCTCAATAGACAGGTCCGCAGAATCGGCAATATAAATTGCTTTGCGGAAGTTACCGAAGGCCATGACATCGGCTTCGCTTTCAAGCGTTCCAGGAAAGGCATCGCTTCTATGCACAGGCCTTCCCAGGATGGTGTCGCCCATGCCCTGAGTGAAGTCCGGCACAAAGATGTATCTGTTGTCACCATCTTTGATTTTGCGCAGCTCTTCTTCCACTGAAGGACTCATCAACCAGCGGCCTTCCCGGCGATACTTGGCAGGCACAGCATGGAATATTCTTAAGATGTCATCAACATCCAAGGTGTCAGTGGCATCCGCTTCCACGCGGTTCAGCTTAGTGCCTTCAAGAATACCTTCCGGATCTGCACCGGAACCATCGCCGTTGATATATTTATCTTCCATTGTCTCGGCAAATTCTTCAGCAATCAGCGTTGAAAGCAGGCCGGCAACATCCACGCCAGAATCAGCTAAAAGCTCATTACTGACAGGGATTAAAGTGGCCAGCTTTTTCGGCCTTAAGGTTACCTGGTCAAAAGAAGCATCTTCTTCTGAAATGTCGTCACCTTCTTCAGTGAAGGAAGCTCCAGGCCGCTCAGTAACCTTTGGATAAGTGGCTTCCTTACCATTAACAGGTCCTACCACGCGGCAGATTTCTCGCATCGCTGACAAGTCCTGGATTTCTTTAACCACATCATCCCGGAAGTCCTCCGGTGCAAGATAGCCGCCTTCTGAGTTAGTGCCAATATTAATCAGTGGATCACCGGTCCTGGTTTCCATCCTGCCGGTCCTTAGATACTCATTGAAAGCTTGCCGCTTTTCGATTTTCTCGCGCTCAGGATTGCGCGGCGTTGCATACTTAGGAGCTTCCGGCTCCTTTTCCAGCTGCTGGCGCGC
>PWGL01000065.1 GCA_003554465.1 Candidatus Pacearchaeota archaeon | reverse complement strand
AAACCTGGAAGCTGTTCGAATTGCCACGGTGACTGACCACTCGCGGCTGATCATGGAATGGCAGCAGCAAACCATCGTGGATATTTCCAGAGATTTTCTGGATACCAGTGGTGTCCGGCAACAAACCACCGCCCGTGTTCAGGCCCCTGACCCGAACTGTCCCCTGGAGCAACCTGCCCCAAAAATCCGGGATCATTTTTCAGATCTCCGTCTGGACGACGAAGCCTTGTGGCAATGGATCGTTGAGGATCTGAATGTCTGCAGCCAAAAAGGATTGATTGAACACTTTGATCATACAGTGGGGGCCGGTACTTCCCTGAATCCTTTAGGGGGGCTGCACCAGATAACCCCTGCCGAAGGAATGGCTGCCCGACTTCCCGTTCTTTCCGGTGACACCACAACCGTCACAGGAATGAGCGCCGGTTATGATCCTCATCTGGCCTGCTGGAGCCCCTTCCACGGAGCCTATTATGCGGTGATGGAATCCCTGTGCCGATTCACCGCAATGGGTTTGAACCCATTTCAATCCCGCCTGTCTTTTCAGGAATACTTCGAGAAACTGGGCGATCAACCAGAGCGGTGGGGCAAGCCCCTGGCTTCCCTTTTGGGCGCCTACACCGTGCAGAAAGCGTTCCAGGTACCCGCCATTGGAGGCAAAGACAGTATGTCAGGGACATTCAACGAGCTGGATGTGCCGCCCACACTGGTTTCTTTTGCGGTAGGTGCCGGCAGGGAACAGCAGTTGTGCACACCGGAATTCAAAGAAGCCGATCATCCCATCCTTTGGGTGCGACCGGATTATAACAACGAATGGTTGCTGTCGGAAGAAAAGATGACACAAATTTTCAAAACCATTCATCAGTCCATTCAGGAAGGAACAATCCTTTCGGCCAAAACCATCGGTGAGGGAGGCGTGATCGCTGCGCTGGTGCAAATGTGTGCCGGAAACGAGATTGGAATGCAATTGGAGTTTCATGAAACAATCGAAACAAAAGATTTTCTGTTGCCGGCTTACGGCGGTTTCATTCTGGAAATGAATGCTCCGGCTTCGGCCGAGGCACTGAAAAAACAGATTCCCGCCATTTCCATCGGAAACACATTGAAGGAACCAGTTGTCCAGGTCAAGGAAACCCGGATGGCCCTGAAAAACCTTCTCAACGCCTGGACGAATCCTTTGGAACCTTTTTTTCCAACCCGGGCACAACCTCAAAACCCATCTGCCCCCAGCGTTCCGGAGACCATTGGCAAACCGGTGGTTGCCTCCTCCGCTGTCCCGCGTCCCCGCGTGATTATTCCAGCCTTCCCGGGGACCAATTGTGAATATGACTCGGCCCGGGCCTTCGAGGAAGCAGGAGCCAAACCTGAAGTGCTGGTTTTTCGGAATTTGACTCCTTCTGCCATTGAAGAAAGTGTGCTGGCACTGGAAAAAGCCATTCTGCATTCACAGATGCTTCTTTTGCCCGGTGGTTTCAGTGCGGGAGATGAACCGGATGGTTCCGGCAAATTTATCACGGGGGTCATGCGAAATCCGAGAATTCAGGAAGCACTCCACCAGATGCTCTACCAACGGGATGGGTTGATGCTGGGAATCTGTAACGGCTTTCAGGCGTTGATCAAGCTGGGACTTGTCCCTTATGGCGAAATTCTTCCGCCCCATCCGAAGTCCCCGACATTAACCTTCAATCAAATCGGCCGCCATGTTTCCTGCATGGTCAGAACCCGGATCACTTCCACACTTTCTCCATGGCTCCATTCGCTGAAACCCGGCGATATTCACACCATGCCCGTTTCCCACGGGGAAGGTCGGTTGATCGCCACCGAAAACGATATTGAAAAATGGATGAAACAAGGACAGATTGCCGCCCAGTATGTCGACCACCAAGGGCGTCCATCCATGGACATCGCATCCAACCCGAATGGTTCCATGGCATGTATTGAGGCTCTCAGCAGCGCTGATGGACGAATTCTTGGAAAAATGGGCCACTCAGAGCGCTGGCGCCCGGGACTGTACCGAAACATCCCTGGCGAAAAAGACCAAAAAATTTTCGCTTCCGGCGTTGCCTACTATCGTTAGAAAGATCATATTGTGATATACTGTCAGATGTCCTGAAAGGGACGACTTCAACAAGGATGGAGGGATCCCGTTGGAAAAAAAATGGTTTTATGAAAAACACAGTCCGGAAACCGTTTATGGCTATCACCTGACCCCCGTTCATACAGAACATACGGGGCTTCAGGATTTGCAGATTGCAGACCATGCTCATTTTGGTCGTATGATGATCCTGGACCAGGTGGTTCAGACCACGGAAAAGGACGAGTTCATTTATCATGAAATGATGACCCACGTGCCTTTGCTGGCCATGTCACGCCCACCGGAAAGCGTGCTGATCATCGGTGGAGGAGATGGGGGGATCCTGACGGAATGCCTGAAACATGACAGCATACAGCGTGTCACTTTGGTGGATATTGACCGGCGGGTCATTGAAATCAGTCAGGAAATGCTTTTT
>PWGL01000044.1 GCA_003554465.1 Candidatus Pacearchaeota archaeon | reverse complement strand
GAAGCCTGTCATTTGTCCAACCAGGCCCGGGAGCTGGCCGTGAAGTGCAATCAACTGCGCTATGACAATCCGCCGTTGTTGAGAGGAACTAAAGCGATCTACTTTTCGGTGATCTTCTCTCAGCTTTGGGGCAAAAAGGAATTGGTCGATATCCATGACCAGTTTCTGCGGGAACTCAATGAACGCAAAGACAAAATAAACGGCTCCTTCTCCCTCCAGGACACTCACCGGTTGTTATGGCTCCATCTGCCGCCTTTTTACGACACTAACCCGAGTTCCGCACTTAAAATTCGTTAACAATTTTTTAATTATCTATAAGCATTTGTAATTAAACGACAAATGCAAATATCCCTGTTTTTTTTGCTGGCAAACAACGGCTTATTTTGAGGCTGAGCATTGAAATATACTTTTGTAGTGCCAGCGTTTTTTGAGAATCACTTGTAAAAATATTTTCTCCGCTTATCTTTATTTCGTTCTTATCGCGAGCAATGAGTGGAGAAAAAGCATGTTTTTTCGGGAAAAGAAAACAGCTAAAAAGCCTGTTCTGCAACTGGTTGAAAACCGGCGTAATGCCGGCGGCAGAGTGTGTCAGAAAGTTGTAGTTTCTCTCAGCGGGTGTCCTGTTCCGGATGAATACCGCAGAGCGGTGGCCCGGGAAGTGACCCGGAGAATGGAAGGTTACCAGCGGATTTTCGAACCGGAATCGAATATTTCCTACTGGACCGGTCGGGTGCTTGAGAAAATAGAGGAAGCCGGAAAACTTTCGCGACCTGATTTTGTTGAGGCAAAGTATGAGACCGGAAAAAAGTATGAACTGATATGCAGAGAGGATATAGAACATACAGACAGCAGAGGGCTGGGGCCTCATCTGGTTCTTCTCAAAGCGTGGAACTCGCTGGGACTTGATGATTTTTTCACAGAGCACGGTTTTTCCCGAGACAGTATCGCCACGGCGAAAGTCAGTATTTTCAACCGTCTTCTGGAGCCGGTCAGTGAGAATGAATTGCCCGCCTGGGTCGGCACCACCGCACTCGGCGAACTGCTCAGAGTCCGTCCGGAGCACTGGGGTGAGGACCGGTTCTACAGAATCAGCGACAGGCTGCTCGGAGTCCGGCATCCGCTTGAAAAGCATCTGCGCGAAAGAGAACGGAATCTGTTCAATCTGGACCGCACCATACTTCTGTACGACCTGACCAACAGCTACTTTGAAGGGGAGGTCGAAAAGAATGAGCTGGCGAAGCGCGGCCCCAATTCGAAAGAAAAACGTTCTGACTGTCCGCTGATCTCGGTGGGCGTGGTGGTGGATGCCGAGGGGTTTGTCATAACTCACAAGGTTTTCGCCGGCAACACCGGCGACTGTCGCCGCTTGATGAAAGCCGTAGCCGGGCTTGAGAAAGCGGCCGGTCAAGGCGGAAAGCCGACAGTGGTTGTGGACGGCGGAATGGCTACGAAGGAAAACCTCCAGAAGCTTGCTGAAAACGGCTACGATTACATAGTCAACGGAAAACGCCAGACCCGCGCCAATTTTGCGGCGGACTTCCTTGACAGGAACAGTTTCACTGAAATTGAAGGAAGAGATGAACAGACCTCGAAAAAACCGGTTTTCGTGCGCAGAATTATAAGGGACGAAGAAACGGTCGTTCTCTGCCGGAGCGAAGGCCGCCGGGAGAAGGAGAACGCGATTCAGGATAACACTGAGCGGAAACTGCTCGAAGGGCTTGAAAATCTTGAAGCCCGCATCCAGCGGAATGATCACAGACTCAAGCTCAATCGCGACGGATCCCTGGTCAACCGTGTCGTCGGCAGACTTGCCGCCCGCACAACCCGCGCCTCCAAGCTTTACAACATAGAATATGACCATCAGAAGCGCAAATTGAGCTGGAGCCGGCGCGAATCCGACTGGAACGAAAACAGAGAACTGCACGGATGCTATCATCTCCGCAGTTCCCTGCGGCTTTCGGATCAGGAAATATGGAAGCTTTACATAACCCTGACTCGAGTCGAAGATGCGTTCAGGGCAATGAAAAGCGATCTGGGACTGCGGCCTTTCCATCATCAGCTTGAGTCCCGCTGCCGGGCTCATATATGGATCACAGTTCTGGCTTATCATCTTCTGCGCTGGGTTGAGTTCTCCTTGAAGCTGTCCGGATATGAATGCACCTGGCGAAAAATCAAAAGAATACTGGAACCCCATTGCTACGCTACGATCATTACGCCGACTGCTGAAGGTCTGGAGCATCACGAAAGAAAACCGGGACGGCCCAACGAATCTCAGAAATTCATATACAACATGCTGGGCGTCGAATGGCGCAATCTTCCTGTCCGTCGGGATACTTATCGTCGACGTGAATGCGCGAAAATGTAGTGCCAGCGTCATTATAACTGTTTGCAATAGAACTCTTTAATTTTTAGGCCGCGGAAGTTGGGTTAGTTTGCGATAATCTCTATACTTTATTCCGTATGGCATGGTTAATCTCCTTTTTTATACATCCACCTCAATCGCCTGACGG
>PWGL01000100.1 GCA_003554465.1 Candidatus Pacearchaeota archaeon | reverse complement strand
GGATCGTCAGTTTGACCATGCCCTTCTCCCACTCTCTTTCACAATCCTCCGCGGCGGCCTGGTCCCGGCACATGGACGGGTAAGCCCCCTTAAACACTCTGGTCTCTCCTTTGTTTAACCATTCCCCCTGATCCGACAGCCATCGGACCCTTCGCCCGCGGACGAGATTAGTAATATGTGTTTCCAGTATTATGTGTTCCATCTTTATACTTCCTTAAATTATAAGTTGAAAGAAAAAGGGGCCGCCCTCAACGGACGGCCCCTGCACTGTCCGGACCATCCCCGGACAACTTACGAGTCTCTAAGACCTGTTAAGACTCAAGATCCGGCCGCCAGTCTTCAGCGGTGCCGGTGAAGTCCGCACGCGCGAAGGCGGCGATATTCTTCCAGCACTGGCCGAGATATTCGTAACCGAAGAACTTAAGCATATAGTCTTCTTTCTTGAAACTCATGGTGGCGTCTGTCACGATCAGGAAGTCGCCGATATAGTCCTGCGGGGCGAACATAAAGATCGAATCATTGGGGACCAGGTCCCGTTTGATCGTCACGATCGCCTGCATACCCATCAGCGGCATCTTGGTCCAGCCGTTCTTGAACAGATCCTCAGCTCCGGAACCGCCGAGAGCATCGTGGTCCATGCCTAGAATGTTCGATACGAACGAATGGTTGATCACGCAGGTTTCCACCGGAAGCGCGTTATCGGTCTCGCCGATACCGTTACGAGCCAGAGCCATCGCCTGACGGGAATAGCTTCCGACTGTAATCCAGCCCCGGGCGCCCGTCTGCTTCAGATGAATATCGTCAGCATCCGTGGCGTTCCGGCTTCCAAGACCCGATTCGACCGACGAGAACATATTAACATCCTCGCGATACAGCATATCCTTCAGAATAAGCTCGTTGAAGAGCTCCTTCAGAGAATAGGTGTAGGTCGAAAGCTGAGCCACGTCGGCCGTATACCGCTTGGAAGCGATACGATCGAACATAACCCGGTATTTCGGAGCGCCGATATACGCGTCATTAGGTCCAATACCCAGGGACAGGTTGACAGCCCCCGCGCTGGACGGTTCCATATTGCGGACCACGCAGGGTTTGTCCGTATCCACCTGCTGGGTGAATTCGGACGGCGTGATCGTCTCGGGTTCCATCACCGCCCGGGCGATACCATTTTCATGGGCCCGGAGGTGAAGGTATTCAGAAGTACCCTCGGCAGCCTCTTTATGGCGGGAGGGATCATCGCTCTGGAGCATTTCCAGAAGGCGAGCATTCTCAAGAGTATGTTTGCTCATCTATCAACCCTCCTTAAGAAGTTTGCACTTTAGGTATATTCATAGTCCAGAACTGCAGCAGAGACTGCCCGTACTGTCCTTCCACAACGCCCTTGCTGACCTGGCCGATGATAATATTATCATTATAATTGGCCGGGCTTTTCTTGACTTCAGCGTCTCCGTCGGAGGCGGTCAGGAAGTCATTAGCGTCGTAGGTTTCGGTCTGATCATACTCGGTGGTCTGTATTTCAAAACCCCCGGTCGCAGGCAGCAGTGAAGCCACCCGGCCGATCGCATTGCCGGCATCAGCTTTCGTGTCGAAATCCTCGGCCCCTCCCCGGGCGAACAACGGCATTTCGTCATCGGCGCAGCCCGCCTTGACAACGATATCCGCAACAGTCCGTCCCCGGACAGTATGGGTCGTGATTTCCTGAATTGAGACCACGGATCCCGCTTTCCAGTCCGCCCCGGCTACCGGTTTACCAGTCGTTTCCAGGGACTGGTTCATAATATAGCCGGACACAGGCTGGAGCAGGTTGTCATAGGTCTGAGAAGGATCAAATGCTCCTTGATCCCAGCTGGCAGAAGTAGTAGCCATAACCTTATCTCCTCATATATCTTATTTTCCGAACAATTTCTGCCACACGCGATCCGATGCGGGAATTTCCTCCCGCGACCGGCTGTTCGAAGAACCGCCGTCATCATCCACGGTGACACCTATGCCCATATCGGGCATTTTCTGCATTGACGCAATCTTGTCTGTAAATACCAATAGTCGTCCCGGATTCTCCTGGATATCTTCAGCGACCTTGTCTATCTCGGCCGCGTCCACATATCCCAGTTCCTTCAGACTGTTGACGGTATTCCGCAAGTCCGTCTCATTAAACACTTCCTTGGGACGTTCCGCGGAAGCGGTCTTACGGCCGTTCTCCTGAACCAGCTCGTTAACCTTCTTCTGCAGTTCGTCAATCTTTCCCTGTTTATCATCCGCCTCTTTCTGGAGGCCGTCTATGATATCCCGAGCCAGCACAGCGTGTTCCGCCGCCGCTCGTTCCAGGGATATATTATTTTGTCCGCTCATAATCAACCTCCGTCAATAGTTACGGGAGAGGCACGTCTATAATATCTTCGTCTTCAGCCGCCGGAGCCTCTTCAGTTTCCGGTGCAGGTGTCCCCCCTTCTTCTCCTTCTTCTGGAGGAACAGCTTCTCCTCCGCCCAATTCGGCGGCGGCTTCCTCACCGGCCTGCAGTGACAGTTCCAGAATTTCCTGATAAGACAGGCCCTGCTCCTTCAAGCGTTCGATCAGCTCTATAGCCTGCATAACGTCCTCTTCAGACGCTCCCGCTTCCTCCAGGTACGTACTGAGCTCCTGGATGTCCTCCTCCGTTACTTCCGGGACCTCTTCCGCCCCTTCTTCCGGAGCCGGAACCGGAGCTTCTGCCGGGACTTCCTCAGCCTGCTCGGCCTTTACGGCTTCCGCCGCTTCCGGGGGCAGCATTTCATCGGGATTCTCACTGGCCAGTTTAGCCCAGAGATTTTCCCATCCGCCCGCCTTACGGGCCAGACGTTCGTCCACGCCGGCCTGCTTCATCAAAGCAATGTCGCGGGCGCAGGTCTGCCGGATAGGCAGAAGGAACCGGTACTGCTGGTTCATTTCCTGACGAAGGTCGGAGGCCACTTTATCCAGTACAGGGTCTCCTGAACGTCCGGAAGCGGTCTTTTTACGTCCTTTCGGCGCCTGCCTGGTACGCTCTACCAGACTCTTCCGGATATTACCTTCCAGGACTCCCAGGCGCTGCCGGTCCGAAGCCATCTTCTCTTCGCCTGATTTCGAACTTTCCTCAGTAGTCTCGGTAGATTCGCTCTTACGCTCCGTGACTTTCTTGAAATCACCTTTAACGCTCTCTTCCGCGTCACCGTGACTTACCGACCCGTCCGAACCTTCCACCCGGCTCTGGGCTTTCCGCGGGTTCTTGACCTTCTGGTTCGTGGAACCGGCCTGTTCAGCGGCGGGTTCGGAACCGATCTCCCCCTTGTTCTCATCGGTATGCAGGTTCTCCTTCTCGATCTCTTCGACCGAAGTGGCGTCCTTGGGCGTCACGCTCTCCATGAACGAAGTGAACCTCTGAATTAGATCATTGTTTTTCTGGCTCATTGTCATACTCCTAAATATATTCTTTTGACAGTATCTCTAAGAATTTCCGGATCGTTTCTCGCCGCTGTGACCGCGTATTTAACATACTCCCTGGCCACTTTTCCAGCCTCTCCGGACGCTTCTTTACCGGCCTCTCCGGACCGCTCTCCCGGTTCACGCACGATAGTCAGCCCTATCCGCCGTGATCTGTTTTCAGGCCCCAGGAGAGACAGGGCCTTATCCACTGTACGATTATAAGAAGGCTGATACACCGCCTTCCGGGGTTCGTACGCCCCGTCTTCGACCAGTTCCTCGCAAAGAGAACTGTCCACCCCTTCATCCGAAAAAAGTCCGCAAATTTCTTTATTTATTTCTCCGGCGGGAACCTTTTCCGGCTTCATGTTTAATAATATAACACAGAATTCCCGGGGTGCAAGTACTTTCTTGGAATTTTTTAATTTTTCCAGAATAAAATCTTTCGGCACATCCTCAAGAAGCCCTGAACATTCATCAAGCTCCTCATCCGCCGGCTCCTCTCCGGCCATCTGGATGACATCCTCCGGACAGGTCATGGCCGGCACTTCCTTCATCATCCTGGCCATCTTGTTAAGAGCCTCCGTCCGGGGCGCGGTGCTGACTGATTCCACCAGACCCTCCAGAGCGCTCAACGGGACATACAGCGAACCGTCCACAGCTTCTTTATAGCCCGGCCCGGCCGCTTCCTCCCGTTCTCCGGCCACTTTCTGGAGAGTGAAGGCTATAATCTCCGCCGGCCTCTGGACATTGCTGATATCATGAAATACCGGGACATCAGTCAAAGCCACATGAGGTTCCCCCTGAGAATTCAATTTGAACTTCATCGGCCCCTTCAGATGGGAGCACTTGTCTTTAAGACTTCCCGCCCGCCGGCCGCAGGTGGAACATACATCGTCCTCGCAGACGCACCCCTGGGACCACTGGACCGGTATGTCATTAGCCAGATTCTCCAGAACATCCCGCCAGACATACTCGCCTTTCTCGTCCTTAAGGTCGTCCTCAATCTCTATTATAACCTCCCCCCAGTGCATATCAGGATTTATCCGGGCCTTTATGATATTCCCTTTAGGGGTCCCTTTTTTCCTGGAGTTCTGATGTTCGACATAGACCTTGCCGTAATTCATGAAAGTGTCGTCATGGTACTTCTTAAGTCCCCCGTCCAGATCGACATATCCCCTGGAGCCTTTTTCAGGCTCGCTGGGATAATGCCTGCGGGCGTCTTCATTGAAATAATCAGCCTTGTTATTGGCCGAGTACCATTCCCCGGCCCCGACAGTTATAATCCGCAGAAATGTGCGGCCGGGGCGTCCTGATATGTCCTTGACGAACTCTTTATCTTCGTCTGACGCTTCTTTATCCAGCTCTACACCCCCGGACCATGCCCTTAAAGGGACACAGATTTCCTCCGCCGGGGCGAACGCGGATGGTGATATACGTTTGAATAACATACTTTCTCCTGATTAGGGTGCCGGATATACATTAGCGGATCACTGGTTCGCTTCCGCCTTACGCCGGGCCTGTTGTTCCCGTCCCAGTTCCTGATCGGTCTGACCCAGCTCTTTCTTAACGGTCTTCAGCTGCTGATTAAGATCCTTAATCTCTTTAGCTGACAGCTTTTTATCCTCTTTAAGCCGGGACTTGAGCTCCTTCTCTTTCTCCCGCTCATCTTTGAATTTCTTCTGAAGCGCCTTATTCTTCTTATTCTGAATAACGCTCTTGTCTCCCTCATCAGCTTCCACTTTCCCGGGGGCTGTAACTTTAGCTGCCTCTTCCCGGCCTTCCTGCTCGGCCTTTTCTATATCCTCCTGGGTCTGTTCGGTCCTGATGTACTCCCGGTACTCATGCGGATCAACCACGCCCCGGCTTTCCAGATACTGCATCATCAGCACTTTAGCCATCCCGGGTTTCCGATATGCTGTAGGGTGCATCATCAGAGCCTCATTATACGCTTCCGCCAGTTCCTCCATCGGATAACGGGACAGATGCTTGTCGTACAGGGACAGGTTAAGGAAATTCTCTTTTGTCTGCAGTTCCCTCATGACCCTGTAGAACTCCGGTCCTCCGGCCTTGATCATCTCCATCTCCGGGTCATCCGGAGCTTTCTTGTAAGTGGTGAGCATTCGCTCGGCCATCCCTCCCCCGGTGGGAAGTTTCACCTCCCGGCCCGACAACGGGACTTTAGCGGTCGGCTGGACGTTAGCCAGTCTCCGTCCCAGCCCGTAAGCCAGTGTTTCCGATATACCGGCCTCTTTCCCCTGTTCCTCCGGTCCGGCGGAAGTCATCTGATAGAACAGCGACTTCCCTTCCGCGTCCGGGAAACGATAACCATTGCCCCGCCATTCATCCACTATCCGGGCCAGCGGTCCGCCGGCGTGCTTTTCAAAAACCTCCACCCGGCTGACCAGGTCTCCCAGTTTATTGATACCTGTAAAGAAATCGTCAACGGCCTTATGGAAACGGCTGGCCGGAAGGACCGCGGTGGAAGCCGTCTTTTCGACCGGAGCCTCCATGTCTTTCCCGGCCCGGGCTATGATCGTATTCAGCATCGTGGTTCCGTAACGGCCGTAGGCATTCACTGTCAGACGGGCCGATTTCTCCGCCTCCCGGCGCGGCATCCGGGCCAGCCGGTCCGCCGCTTCATTCAGAGCGTCGCCGACTTTAATCTTAGCCTGCTCCAGTTCCCCCCGCAGCCGGGACGACGCGTTTTTATACTGATCGTGCCAGTTGATGCACTTGTCGGCCAGCCAGGAATCACTCATCCGCATAAGGCCCTTGATATACCGATCCTCTTCAGCGGTCCCGGGATCTTTATCATCGGAAGCGGCTTTATCGACTCCCCGGTCCTCAGACGGAAGTACGGGACCTTCGTTCTTTGCTTTCGGTATGAACTTGTCCACCGTATGACGCACCGCGGCGGACACATCGGCCACCGGGAAATGACGGGCGTTCTCGTCCGACGAAGCCCGTTTAAGAACCGCGGCCGCTCTGGCTTTATTATAGAACGTGCCTAGCGTGGAGGTCAGCCCGGGGCCCAGATCACGATCTTCCGCCGTCTTGATCAGGGCGTCCGTCGGGGACATGCCTTTAGCTGTCAGACCCGCCATATCGTCCAGTGCTTCCGTAAGTATTTTCTCCTGATCTGTAGCCATCTCGTTCTCCTTAAAATATCAGCTGATCAACTTCTGATCACACTTATTAATCCCGGACCTCTTCTCTTCGGCTTCCAGCTGTTCCGGTTCAGTATCATTTCTTCCCTGGATGACACCGGCCACCCGCAGGGACATAAGCTCATCCAGGTACCGGTCGAACAGACTCTCTCCGCCCGTCTCCTCCTGGTGCGACCAGAGATGTCTGGTGCTGTCCAGGGTCATCGCGGCCTGTTCGGACCATCCGGCCTTCAACTCCTCAACGGCGTTCATAGCCCGGAACATATTCTCCTGACGTATGGCCGCGGCCATCCATTTCTGCTGTTTGTCCGTCATACTGCCGGTTTCCGGACCTCTGCAGACGGCGTTCATAAATTCTTCCGCTCCCCAGGTGTAGGAAAAGAGCTTCCAGACGTAATCACTGGTTCCCATAACTCCCGCCCGGTTCCCGGCTGAGGCCAGTACATTGACCGATACGGCCATCGGCGAGTCCCTGTATTCATCTATATCGAAAAAGAGCTTCCGGTACGCCGTCACAGCCTTCCCGGCCTTCCGGTCCCCTATCAGGTCCGCCAGGTCCTGGTCGGACGACGGGGACATCAGCAGGGCCTCCAGCATCCATTTCCCCCCGCCCGGACGACTGTCCGAGAACGCCTCCAGGGCCGCCCGGCAGCCGGGATACTTGCGATCCAGTTCAGTACCGGAAGCCCCTTTCCGGTAATCCCGGTCGAACCTCCAGCCCCTGCCGATCCACTGGTCCTCTCCTTTAACCGGCCCGTCCGGACCGGTCGACACTATACGGGCCCAGCGCCACATAGGCGGTCTCATCCATCCGGGCAGGCCCGCGGGACCCTTTACGTCCGGCAGATTATTGTTACTTGACTGTTTCTTTTTACGGGGCATAATGTTCTTAAACGATCGTTGAACAAAAGGTAGAAAAACCTCATGCTCTTTGTGTGCCACGGGCGACGGTAAACTGCCCAATGAACACGGTTCATTTCAGCTTTCTCCGCCATCCGTCTATAAATCAAGTCGATATTCCAATTTCCCAGTACCTTTCTGGCCGCCGTTTCCTTAATTAAAAGTCAACCCAGATCCCCGACATCTCCGTATTCTTCATCGGCTATATCATAGCTCGGTTCAGCTTCCGAATCAGTCAGTTTCTCCCGGACGAACAGGACCAGATCCCCGAGTGACTCGAAAGTCTCATTAGCCGAACTCTCGAAGATCTCCATATCCTCGGCACCGAAGTTCTCCGCGAACTTGTCGTAATTCCAGTACACGGTCAGCAGATAACGGCCCGCGCTGTCCATAGCCATGGCCCATTTCTTGATCGCGTCGTTCTTCTCCTGCTCTATATCACCGGTGGCGAACAAAGCCCGCAGCACGTTGACATCGAAGACCTCCCGGATTCCCTGCTCGGCCGCTTCTCCGGCCTGATCAAGGAACTTGTCCCGGATCTTTTTATCACCATCAATCGGCTCTTCCTTCTCCTCGTCAGGATTGCTGTCCTCCCGGACGCCGGGGGCCCTGGTGCCGTCTCTTTCCTCTTCGATAGAAGCGGACTTGCCCAGACGGATAAAATATTCATCCCCGTCCGCGGAGGCGTTCTTGACCAGGGACCGGGCCGACCCGGCCTGTATGCCCATCTGATCAGCCAGCCAGGTTATCACCTTCTTGGGAGAATCGGCCATCTTCATGGAAGGCGTCTCCACTATGACTTTATTATCCGCCGGAGTACTCCGGACTGTCAGAGGAGCCCACGACGAATCCAGGCGGATGGAATTGACCACTGTGACATCCGTGGCCAGGTTCCGGTACTGATTATCAGATTTAAGTTCTTCATAGACCGTATCGGCCGGCAGGTTGTAGAAACCTTCCATCCGTCCGCCCAGGGCCCCCTTGCCCTCTGATTCTTTAAGGGCCCGGTCCGGGACCGACAAGGCCCTTCCGGGCGTCGGGTAGTCCCCGCCCGGCAGTTTATAATCGTCATAGGATTTTTTACTATCGGAGGCGCGGGCCACTCGCACGCCCTCCCCGGGAATTCTCTCCAGGGTGACGACCGAGCTCTCCCGGGGGGTATGCAGGGCCACATCGACCGGTTTATACTCGCCGTCCGGCACCAGTCCCGCCAGGGCCTGTTCAGAGGCCCGCGGCAGTTTCTCTCGTAATTTACGTTCCGTATCGATCGGGGCCAGACCATAAGTCACCATGAACCGGTCGGGACCGCCCCGTCCCCAGTCTTTCCCTTCCGCGCTCTTGATCAGAACCTCGCCGCTCTTCAGGGGATAAATACGGACCTCTTCGGTCTTTCCGTCCCTCAGAAGCAGATGCCCGTACCCCCGGTCGGCCGGCTGGGTATACCCGGCCAGTCCGCCCCCGGAAAAACGGAATACGCCGGACAATTCCTCCGGCCCCCTGGTGTCGTTAAGATAGAAACCGTTCTCGAACAGTATCTTTCTTCCCCGCCCGTCCAGTTTAGACGAGACCTCCCTGGCGGTCTCCCGGTCCATCACATCCAGGTCTATAAGTTCCAGCCCTTTATCTTTATCATCGTCCTTCGCCGTCTTGGGCGCCGCTCCCGGCGACACTTCAGCGGCGAACCGGGCCAGCTCTCCCTCACTGTAGAACTTGAACAGGGAATTAGCGAAAGAAGCGTCTTTCATCACCCAGTCCATAAATTTAACACAAGGCTCCGCGCCGGCCTCTTTCAGGACCGTCAAAAGGTCCGGACAGTTCCAGGAGGCGTTCTTACCTCTTCCCAGTTCTCCGACAAGCCAGTCCTTGACGGACTCTTTATCCATCGAGGAGACTTTGGACATCGTGGATATTTCATCCGGCAGATCGATATCCTCCACGCCCGCGTAATCCTCGGCGCTCTCACCTTTCTGTTCGTCCTCGTCGTCCACGGCCTCCATAATATCGCCCAGGACATCCCGGCCCTGCTCTTCAATAGTATTAATCCACTTATCCGACAGCGGGACGACTATACGGCGGTGCTTGATGAGGGCCTGGCGCATGCCTTTGATCTGATTATTGATATAAAACACCGGGACGTACAGCCAGACTTTATTAATAACGAACGCCGCGGTCCCGACGGCGTGCTTCTCATCCTCCGTTTTATCCAGAGCCTGGAATCCGACGTAATGCCGGTCCATCATCCGGGGCGACCGGGATCGCAGGGCCGTTTCGGCCAGTTTAGAGAAATTAACTTCGAAAGTGTCTGTAATAGGCATATCGCGCTCCTGTCATCCGCATGAAATGTTCACCGGTATTTTTAATAATAATATACTATAGCGTATCTTTCAGTTTTGTCAAGCCGTATCACCGGAAACGGCCGTATTTTTTTCCAGCCGCGGATCAAAGGGGTTCATAAGGAACGGAACGTACGACGAGTCGCTGTAATCACTTTCCGCCCCCCTCCGGACATTCTCCAGAAAGTTCTTCTTAAGATACCATCCGGCCTGCTGGGCCTTCCAGTCCGGGTCCGCGTCCATAGCGGTCCTCAGTTTCACCACGTGCGGCCGGAACCCCGGGGGCTTGTCGTTCGTCGTGATCTGTTCGATCCCCTGTTTCTCAAGATCCCTGACGACATCCCCGGTCACGGGGGTGCCTATCGTATGGTGCATGACCGGCTGCTCCAGATACTTCCCCAGGGCTTTATCCGGACTGGACTGGACGGAATCCTCCCGGGGCCGGTACTGCCTCTGCACCCGGTCGTACAGGACTATATCCCCCGGAATATGCCCTTCCACGGTATCCGGTTCGGTGATCTCCACATGATTAAGGAAAGACCTGACCGTCGGCTCCAGGTTCCTCTCCCGGATATTGACTCCCGAATTCTCCAGGGTCCGGCGGAAAGCGTCCAGGAACACTTTTCTAGTCTCGCCCAGTCCCCGGTGTCTGATCACGTCCCTCGGGTCGGGCACGCCGTCCGTAACGGGCCATCCGGCCTTGACGGCATCCCCTTTCCCCACCAGGGGCTTCCGTCCTTCCGGGACCTTCAAGGTCTCTCCGGTTGTAAGCCGGATCACTTTATTGCCTATTTTATCCTTTTCAACAGCTTTCACCTTCGCATCGGACGGGGAGGTCACGGAGGATCCTTTGAAGCCCCCTTCGCGCATCTGGAACATATTGTTTATCAGATCGAACCCTTCCGGGTCATCATCCTGTCCCGGGGCCAGTCCGACATGCTTGGAGCCTATGGCGGTCTGACTGAGCGGTTCGGACACGGTATCAGCGACGGTTATCCCCAGGTACTCCCCGATCGGCGGGAAATGCCCGTCCTCCCGGATACCGGAGCACTTCTGGCAGATCCCGTCCGGCTGTTCGCAGGTCACCGCGCTCCGGACCATCACGTCCCGGTCCCCCAGTTCGTCCAGTTCAGACGCTCCCAGGACCTTGCCGGACTCCAGTCCGCCCAGGCTCCGGGACAGGACCGAACCGATCGTCTCCGGGTCCGCCGCGCTCTTGACCAGCCCCTTGTCAGTGCCGCAGTCCTTTCCGGTCACGGCCTGACGATGATTGATCAGGGACAGCTGCTTACCGAAATACCCGGCGGTCGGGGTGGCCATCTTGACGGCCGCCAGGGACGACCGGCCCCCGTAATTGGAAGCCCAGGCCTGCATCGGAGTAAGGCCTTCAGTGTAACTGCGGGTCAGGGGGATCGGCATGACCTCTCCGGTCGAAGTGTCCACAGCGGTAATATCACCGGCCAGCATCTGCAGCAGCTGGGCCGGATTGCCTTTTATGCCCCATTCGATCGCTCTGGCGAAAGCGTTGCCGTCCCTTCCCGCCTCCTCCATGACCGTCTTCTTAAGTTTCTCGGCTCCTTCCGTCAGTATGTTCCGGACCTCCCGGTCCCGGCGGTCCTCAGTCCAGTCCGGATGTCCGGCCGCGTCCTTCACTTTTCTCATCAGCTCCGCGCGGTACCTGGCGGACTTCGGGGGGAGCCGGAAATCATCGAGAGTAAGGCTCATCCGGTCCG
>PWGL01000007.1 GCA_003554465.1 Candidatus Pacearchaeota archaeon | reverse complement strand
GTTAACAGGCAAATATTGAGAGAATTCACAATCAAAAAAGGAAAACAGATATGCATAAGGCAATTTTTTACAAAGAATGGTTGAAGATCCGCTGGGCAGTGGGGTTGTTTTTGCTGCTGGGTGTGATCGTACTGGTCAATATTTTTCTGAACGTACGTTATGGGGTTCGATTCATGGATGCGCATGATTACTGGTACAGGATTATCATTCAGGGGGCCAATTATGCGGCCTCGCTCAAATACATTCCCCTTCTGGTGGGTGTTGGTTTAGGCGTTGCCCAGTATTACCCTGAGGTTGTCAACCAGCGCATCAAGCTGACCTTCCATTTGCCGATTCGGGAGAACAAAGTGTTGCTGATTCAACATGGTTTCGGGCTGTGTTGCCTGTTGCTGATATTTGTGCTTTATTTTCTGATTTTCGTATTGGGCAGTTCCTATTATTTTCCCGCAGAGGTTATTCAGATGCAGTTGCAAACGATACTGCCATGGTTTCTGGGAGGTCTTGCCGCCTATTCGCTGACCGGACTGATCATGCTTGAGCCTTTGTGGCTTTACCGCGTTTTATACGCCATCATCGCATACGGTTTTGTATCGCAGTATTATCTTCAGGCTGTACCGATGGCGTATTCCCGCGTTCTGTGGGTTTTTGCCGTGCTTTCGCTGGTAACAGTTATTGTGGTTTTATTTTCAGGTTACAGATTCAGGAAAGGAGAGATGCATCATGGTTAAACTGAGCAGGTATATATTGGTATTGATTGGGATCATGGCGGCATCCATTGCGCTTCCCCAGATATACTGGACCATTTTCAGGGAAGCCCCTTCCGTGCCGAATGTGGTGTACAGTCGTGTGCTGAATGATTTTTTGATGGTTGCACGGGAAGACGGGGTGCTGGTGCGCAAAGATGAACATGGAAATATATACTCCCGCGATGAATTTGAGTCAAAATTGCCCCTGTTGTTTTTCAGGCAGTTGTTTGCCACGGGTGAAATGCCGGATACAATTCACGGGAGGCATATGGATCATGCAGAACTGAGTACTTATTCCTCAAATTTCACATTGCGACCGGTGGATTTCAATACACCGGAACCGGTTCTGCTTCCTTTGCTGGAGGCGGAGAGCGGAAGGGTCAGCCTTGAACTACCTGAAGATTTTTTCAGGTTGAGTGACAGAATCGAATTTATTGTTGCCGAAACCAACCGGGTAGACCGTGAAAAAAGTGACATCTTCAATGAAGCCCTCCTCAGGGAGGGGTTTGCATTTCCGGCCCGTTTAACGGGCGGCCTGCCCACCGACCGCAAAAATGAGGAGGAGGGTTATTTTATCAAAGACAGCAATGGTGATTTGTTTCATTTAATGATGATACGTGGTGAACCCTATGTGGCAAGGATTGATATCCCATCCCAAATGAATATCATTCATATTGAATGTGTGGACATTGCCACCAGGGAATACTATGCCTTTCTCTTTACGGAAGAAAATGAGATCTATTTGCTGATGCAGGATGATTATCAGCTGCAAAGACTACCCGTAAACGGATATGACCGGGAGTCCCATCGTCTGAGGGTGCGGGAAGATGTATTGCATAAAACAATAAGCATTATCGGTGACGACCACATTCAGGTCACCGTGGTGGATGATCAATATGAAGTAGCTGATACCTATTCGGATCAATGGGAACCAGTCCATTCACAATCCGATCATGTATTGTTCAGCTGGCTCTTCCCGTTCCAGCTGAACCTGCAGGTTCCCGATAGCAGGTTTGTTTCACTGGACATTTTTTGGGCACCCCATTATTTCTGGCTGATCATAAATCTTGCCCTGGTGGGGGTGGCCATATGTCTGTTGAAGCGAAAAAACCGCAGTTTCGAAAAAAACCTGATCGATTTGGGGATAATACTGCTTACAGGGATATTTGGCTTCATTGCCACCCGGGTGTTCCCGAATAAATTTTATGACTGAGTCCGGCTAATATAGATTTCTGTTATTGTGGGTGTTAACTTTTTGTTAAGGCTTCTATTGTACTTTTCTGTTGTCTCATTGTATTGTATTTTGGTATGGGTTCCGAAACATGTTTTTGAAAGACCATTGATCATAGACAGCGAATGCTTATGAGTAAAAAGTTGTATTTTTGTTTAACGTACGAAATCTTTGTTTGATGCGTTGTGCACTTTTCTTCTTACTGTTACCCCTTCTGTTCTCCTTTAAGCCGGGCAACTTTCAGGAGCGACATGAAATTACCGGAACCATTATTGATGCCTCCGACAGCCTGACCATGCCCATGGTTGCCGTTGGCATTGATGAACTGGACATTTGGACCGCTTCGGATATGGAGGGGAATTTTCGTCTGCGGAATGTCCCGCCGGGCAGATATACCCTGAAGGCAACCTGCCTGGGGTTTGAAAGGTTTGAAAAGCGTATCAGTGTTCCCGCAGAACTCGAAGTACTTGTGGCTATGGCGCCCACCTCACTGGCACTTGATGAAGTGGAGGTGACTGCCCGTGAAGGAGAACGTATAGGCAGT
>PWGL01000060.1 GCA_003554465.1 Candidatus Pacearchaeota archaeon | reverse complement strand
TTCCTGACCAATTTGTTCATATCAGGCCGAATTTGGTTGATTTTTCTCAGTGGCGCTGAGTTATGGGTAAGAGACAGCCGTGAACGGTGGGGAGGATGTCACACGATGCAAACTGAACCATTCTACACAACTTGGAACGACAGTCAGCCAATGCCTCGCGCTGGTTCACTGATTATTATACGCACCAACGCAGCCACTAAGCGCCCAACGACCAGCCACCAATCGAAGTACTTTGCAGGCGGAACAGGCCGTGTGCCTCGGGGCTTGACTCCGAGGGGGTTCACGAATTTGCCCAGTAACGAATAATATGACTGGTAGTACTGACGATACCGTATCTGACTCGTTAGCCATCTTGCATAAGACGTTCTCAAACCAAGCTATGGTTGGGGAACGAAGGCGGCATGCAAGGAAAGTAAGTCGCAAAGGACCGCGCACCCGCTTGCCAGCAAGTTGTTGCGGACCCGACCCCAATTGATCACCGTCCACGGATCGGCGTGCCACAGGGGGCACCCTATTTGCCGATCCGTTTCATAGAATACTGCCGGCTTTGCACCTACGGTAGCCCGTTGTCTATGCCGAGAGACTTATATAATTACGTAGTTTCTCTGGTGAGAAGTTAAGATACTTGACCAGTATTTTAGTTAACTTGTGACAAAGCCGGTCCATGCAGGCGGGGACCGGCATACAAGCGTGATCGCGGCGACGGACCCTGACGATCACATGTTGTTCACGGCCTTTTGACTTCTCGAGACTAATCAGATACGTGAACAATAGATTGGAGATAGATATAGAAATATACAATATTTTTTGAATCATAGCTAATATGTGATGAGCGAGTTATGGGTTACATTTGCTGCGTTGACGATTACTTGGTCCATCTTCCTCCTCTACTCGGTCTCAGTGCTCTTCTGGGTTGCAGAAGTAGGACCCCTGTCGTGGAATCAACTTGTTGACTCTGACGAATTGGTTTACGACCTCAAAGACGTTCAGATTCGAATCTTGACAGTTGGCGCTGAGGCTGTGGTACAGGGAACAGTCAACGCTGTCCCTGACGAGGTTGCTGATATTTGTGTTATCGCCGAACGTGAGATTCATATCGATGGTGCTGACGTTCACGTCGTGCCGACAGAGTTCGAATGTCACGCTCACCACAAAGGACGGGCGCTCGAATAGGCACGACAGAACGTCTCATGCTCCCGTGAATTCGTGCTGTATCTCGACGAAGACACGATCGTCCAACGGTTCCGTGGCTTCCCTGATGCGGACGTTATTCAAATGACTGAGATGCCGTTGTACACTGGATCGTGGCTCTCATACCTTGGCGAGGTGTTCCGCATCGGCTATCAGTGCGAACAACGAGCATTTGGCCGATTGAAATATCCGTTGTACGCCTGGGGTGGTGGGATTGCAATTCGGAAGTCACTGGAAGATTCTATTACGTGGGATTCGGACACGATTACAGAGGATACAAACTTTGTCTGGCGGGCTGCAGACGCCGGAAACCTAGATTTCCGTGTGTTGAACGTGAAGTTTCGAAACCAGGCTCCACCGTCAGTTCGGGGGATGCTTCAACAACGTCGTCGTTGGTTCTCTGGGACAAAACAGTCTTCTGGCCTTCTTCCTCACCAGTACCAACTGTTTCTCTCATTTCGGATGATTGCGTGGGCACTCTCACCGGTCATTCCAGTGCTGTCGATTCTATTGTTTCTTTACCCACAGTACGTTCCACAGCCAACTGCGTATCAAATAGGATCGGTCGTCGCGTTCTCAACGCTATTTATTGTTACTTCTATCGGTGCGGTTATTTATGTCCGTGACGAACAAACTGCTCTGCTTGCGATCCCGCTTACACCTCTCCTAGTTGTGTTGAACACTGCTGGTGCATTCTGGGGGTGGGTCTCACCGGTACGCACGTTCGCTGTGACAGAAAAAGTAGCCCCGAAAGCAGAGCGGGTGACTCCTAAGGAACTCGAACAGGTCAATCCATGGCTTGAAAACGGCGATATTGAGGATCACGATGGTAAAGAGGTACTTATTGCTGGTGAGAGTCACAGTGTCACGCTGCTTGAAGATGAGGACCCAGCATAAGCGATTGCCCCGAGCAAACTGGAACAGGTCAGCATGAGGTCCAATCAATCGGGTCGCAGGGCGGTACTTGCTGCGGTGGGAGTCACTGCTTGACCGGGGTGTTTTGGAACTACTGGAGCAGGGCAATCGGTTCGCCATCAACCAGGTGGGTCTCTTGTTCAACCGTTCGAAGGGTGCGTCGGTGAACCTCTCGGCAGGCACGCAGCTCCGCTGGGGAAGCACCCACTACAGCTCCAACAGCGGCCCAGCTACCATTTGGAAGCCACGCAATCCGCTCAGTCTCTGACTCATACAGAATGTGTACGGTCTCTAAGGCATCGAACGCAGTGCTTGTTTCGGCATACTGCTGTACTTTCGTCAGTGTAGACAAGAGATCACTTCGTGGAACCGGGTACTCAACCGCCACCTCTTCGAGATCTTCATCAAAGTACCACTCGA
>PWGL01000054.1 GCA_003554465.1 Candidatus Pacearchaeota archaeon | reverse complement strand
CAAATAATCTGAAAATGATTTCAACATAAGATGTACTAAGGCGGGCCTGGCCCGCCACCCTGATAAGAAAAGAGTTTTTTGACAGGATTAACCACGCCAAAGACGCGTGGCAGGCGTAGATTAAGAGATGGATGAAGAGAAAAACATTTTTGTCCTGGCCGGAAGCCAGGCCAAAAGGTAATCACTCCAGCACTCACTTTTTTCCTGCATTCATGAATGCCGGAAGAAAGTGAGTGCTGGATGGCTAATGCAATCTGCGCTTCCGGCCGCAGATTGCTTATCCTGTCAATCTATGCCTGCCACGCCTCTTTGGCGTGGTTAATCCTGTCTAAGGCCTGCCACGCTTCTTAGCGTGGTTCGCGTGGTTATTGTTTTTTATGACAGGGTTTCAGGAGTAAGTCACTATAGAAGCGCCTGGGAATCGAATATCGATCAGTGCCCGCTTTAGGTTCATAAAATATGTATTGTCAAGAAAAATTAACAGGCAGACATGTTGAACTCAAAGGCAGTCTGATCAATGCCGGCAACTCGTTGCCGGCATTGCTATTTTTGCCAGAATCGCATATAAAATACCTGTTTTTTCATGCTGAGAAACCAAGCAGTACGGAGCCTTTAAAACATGGCAATAAGCACTCACCAGGTCCAGGACGTTCTAATCCTGCTCCTGGTTTTTTTCGTCTCAATGCTTCTGGCACTGGCTCTGACTCCCTTAGCCGACCGCCTGGCCTGGAGAACAGGACTTACAGACAGGCCGGACAAAAGGAAACTGCATAGATTCTGCGTCACCAGAGGCGGTGGCCTGGCCATTTCCAGCGCACTCTTATTAACACTGGTCATGTCTGTTAAATGGAACTCCCTGCTTACAGCTTACTGGACGGCCTCTGCTGTTCTTTTAGCTACAGGCCTGGTGGATGACAGAATAAGGCTGTCAAGCAGGTGTAAATTTATTTTTCAGATCTTTGCTGTTTCAGTTTTTATATGGGCAGGCGATATTATGCTGATGGACCTGGGGAATATTCTGGGTTTCGGCGAGATTGAGCTGGGAAGCCTGGCTTTCTTTTTCACTGTATTCGCCGTGGTGGGTGTAATTAACGCCTTCAACATGTCCGATGGACTTGACGGCCTGGCTGCGGGGCTGGCCGGCATCGCCTGCCTGTTTTTCATCCCCTTTGCCTATGCCCAGGAAAGCTGGACCTACCTGCTGATACTCACCGGCCTTTTCGGAGCTCTCCTGGGATTTCTGCGCTACAACGTGCACCCGGCCAGGCTGTTCATGGGGGATTCCGGGAGCATGTTCCTGGGCTTTACCCTGGCTGCGGCTGCAGTAGTCCTGACCCAGGGGGAGATTGCAGGGGTACAGGAATATGAGCCTGTTACCGCCCTGATAATCCTTAGCCTGCCCATCTGGGACACCCTTTACGTCATGACCGGAAGGATAGTAAGCCGCCGCAGTCCTTTCAATCCCGACAGAAAGCACCTGCACCACAGGCTCATGAATCTCGGATTTACTCACCAGGTTACTGTGGGCCTGATCTATTGCCTTATGTTTTTTCTGGGCATAACCGCCTGGCTGGTGCGGCCCTGGCCGGAATGGGTCCAGTTCTACTGCCTGCTGGGATTTTACGTAACCTTATACGGCGGGCTGTGGTTCTGGGAGAAAAAGAAGGTTTCGCCGCAGAAAACTTACGCTCCCAAGACAGGCCTGCAGGAAAAACTGCAGCCGTTTATGGCCATAAGTTTCAGACACAGGACAAAGATTTTTCTTCTGATCTGGGGCGGGTGCGCCTTGCCGGCAGTAATGATGCAGGGCTCGGGGCCCGGCCTTTTGTACTATATTGCCTTCATCCTTCTGTTCACCGGCCTTTACTATCCATGGAAAGGTGGGCCGAAACACGTGCCCATAGGGCACGGGCTCATGTTTTTCGGGATCTATTCCCTGCTGCTTGTTTACAATGCCAGCTTTGCCCACAGTGCCTGGTTTCAGCCGTATATGTGGTCCCTGGCCGGTATTGCCGGTGTCTGGACCATTCTGCGGGTGCTGGATACTGTCAGGCTTAGGGTGCTGGTGCCTGGCTGCTTCGAGATACTGCTTCTGGGAGCTGCCGTAGTCTCTCCGGTACTCCTGCACTATTCCTTAGGCATCGATGAGCAGATACGCAGTTTTCTGGTTTTAAGCTTTGTGCAGTCCGTTCCTCTTTTTTTGATGCTCAAGGCTTATCTGCGCAGGGATCCAGTGCCCAACCGCAGGTTCATGCTTTATCTCATGCTGCTTTTTGTGCTGGTGGGGCTGGTTTGAGCATGGGGCGTGGAGCATAGGGCAGAGGCATTAAGAAATTTAGGGATTGGGGGATTGAGGGATGCAAGGCAGAGGGCATGGGGCATGGGGCATAGGGCATGGGGAAGAGGAAGATTTTTTGGCACGGGAGGCATGGGGCCTCACACGGGCGGGCAGGGCCCGCTCACTGATGGGGGATGAACTGCTGGGACACTTTTCACATGAATCCAACCCCGATAATCACGGCGATAAT
>PWGL01000141.1 GCA_003554465.1 Candidatus Pacearchaeota archaeon | reverse complement strand
TAGGTTTCATACTTTCTGCAAACCTCCTTTTGATCAAGAAAAGTAAATGCCTCGGTAATTGACAGGCTACTTTAGTTTTGCGTTAACCGTCTCATGAATTGGTGCAGCTCTGGCAGAATTTTTTTAACACCCCCTTTTAGGTGGTCATTATTCATATGGTGTTTTCTAACCTTCGTGGTGATGTTGAAAGATTTTTCATTTCGCTTTATAATTATAAACATATTTCAGATTTTTTCAAGTAGTATATAAATATCCACTGATTGGGCAAAATGTAAGCAGTTGACAATCTTGCCAAATATTCTAAACACAAAATCTTCACAGTACAACGAGTGCAACTATTGTGCCAAAAATCTTTAAACAATTTAAAATAGCTTGATTTTAAAAGAAATAAAGTCAAATAAAGTCCTAATTAAAAGAAATTTACAGCATAATAAAAATATCAAAAAGCGTTGTTTTTATTTCTTTATTTGCAATATTAATTACCTTGGATAAGCTTTTCTGATGGAATAGTTGATATTCTTTGACAAGCCCTGACAAGCCTTGGCAAACCTTGACAAATGATGCGATAATGCATTTACTGAAAATAATAATGCCTGCATGCATCGCACTTAATAGCATGGGTTTTAAATATGCCGGTTACCCTCGCGGATTTGCGACTCCTAAAGGTATAGGTGCTTGTGGCTTCAGGCTGAGGCAAAAACTCGCCCACTTTGCTTGCCCAGATAGTTGCTTCAGCATTTCCTAAGCCGCTGCGCCTTTTAAAGCTCGCTTTTGATATGACGGGGAGGGGATTTGCTGGGGGAAACATAAATATTGGGAGGTGGTAATGTTTTTTGCCTTTAATGTATGGATGCATTAAAGGCCGCTTTAGTATAGAAAAAGTGATTATAGTGACTATAAACAGAAAATGCAAAAAATAACGAAAGTAGTGATCATTCCATTCAAAATTGGCAGAAAATTTGCATGGTACATGCAGTGCAGGCAGTGCAAATAGAGTAAGCATTTTATTAATAATGAGAAGATATAATTTAAATTAAATTTAGGGAGGTAATAAGATTGAGTAAATATGTTATCGATTTGAATTGTGACATGGGTGAAGGATTTGGTATGTATCGCTTGGGGCCTGACGAAGAGATCATGAGTTATATTTCTTCTGCCAATGTGGCTTGTGCTTACCATGCGGGAGATCCTCATATCATGTTTCAAACTTTGAAGTCAGCTAAAGAAAATAACGTTGCCGTAGGGGCTCATGTGGGCTTGCCTGATCTGGAAGGTTTTGGCCGGCGCAAAATGGCTGTTTCTGCGGAGCAGGCAAGAAACTACATTATTTACCAGGTGGGTGCTCTGTTGGGGTTTGCCCAACATGCAGGGTTGAAGTTGCAGCACGTTAAACCGCACGGAGCGTTGTACGTTATGGCAGGAGAAGATCGCGAACTTTCGGAAGTTATAGTGGAAACTATTGCCGGCATTGACCCCGAACTCATTATTTTCACCCAGGAAGCCTTTGTTACATACGATGTGGCAGTAAAAAAAGGAGTGCCGGTAGTAAAAGAGTTTTATGGTGACCGTGGCACCAAGGAAGACGGAACTCTGGTTTTCAAGTTTAATTACGATGAGGTTGGCGGTTCTCCGCAAGGTATGGCCGACCGTATTGTAAGGGTTATCAAGGAGAACAACGTCACTGCGGTCAACGGAAAAGAAGTTTCTGTAATTCCCGATTCAGTCTGTATCCACAGCGATACTCCTATGGCTCTTGACTTTTTCCAAGCAGTTAAAGATGCATTTGCTAAAGAAAACATTGAAATAAAGCCGGTAGGCGAAAAATAACCATCCGGGTAACTGCTCAAGCTACTTATACACCCCCATTCGCCCTCCCTTTGAAAAGGGGAGGGCTATTTTTAAAATAAAGGGTTTTGATGTTTCCTTATTGATGTGCTATAAATTGTGGTTAGGGGAAGAAGTATAGAGTATAACTGTAAAGGGGTAGGGAAAAGTGCCGCGCATTATATCCGCCAGTCGAAGGACTGATATACCTGCCTTTCACGGAGATTGGTTCATGGAGCGTGTTCGTGAAGGGGAAGTGACCTACCGTCATCCCTTTAATGGTAAGCCTATAACCGTCTCTCTTCACCCCGAAGACGTAGCGGCGGTAGTGTTCTGGTCTAAAAACTACCGGACCTTTCTCCCCCACTTGCCGGAGTTGGACCGGCGGGGGTTTCGGCTTCTTTTTCATTTTACTATCACCGGGTTGCCTTCCTATCTGGAGGCACGGGTTCCTCCAGCGCGTGAAACCATAGAAACTTTTCGTGAATTGGCCTATCGTTATTCTCCTCGACAGGTGATGTGGCGTTACGACCCGATTTTTTGGGGTGAGGGACTGGGATCTGAATATCATCTGGATATGTTTGCCTGGCTTTGCCAAACCCTGGAAGGGCATACGGAGCGCTGCTACGTGAGTTTTGTGCAGTCTTACCGCAAAGTGGACCCCCGGCTTGCCTCTCAGGGGATAACGGTTAAGACAAGTGATGTTG
>PWGL01000080.1 GCA_003554465.1 Candidatus Pacearchaeota archaeon | reverse complement strand
CAAGAAGCCCTTCAAATGATAAAAGAAGACGTTAGTATTAACAAGATGATAGGCCAAAACGGCGCTGATCTGTTAAAGTTAAACAGCAGAGTGCTTACACACTGTAACGCAGGTGCGTTGGCAACTGCCGGTTGGGGCACTGCTCTTGGGGTTATCAGATCGGCTCAACAAGAAGGAAAAATTGATATGGTATACGCCAACGAGACAAGGCCTTATCTCCAAGGAGCCCGACTAACCGCTTTTGAACTTTTGAATGACAATATCCCCGTCACTCTGATAGCTGATAATACCGGCGGTTACCTGATGCAGCAAAAAAGTATTGACGCCGTAATAGTAGGCGCAGATCGCATAGCTGCTAATGGGGATACTGCCAACAAGATAGGGACCTGTTCTTTAGCAACTCTGGCCTATCACCACCGGATCCCTTTTTACGTGGCTGCACCCATATCTACCATAGATCTCAACACAGAAACTGGAAAAAAAATAGTCATCGAAGAAAGAAACCCTCAGGAGATAACCCATTTAGGCAATAAATGGATAGCACCAAAAAATATCAAGGTCTACAACCCTTCTTTCGATATCACCCCTGCTTCTTTGATTACCGGAGTGATTACAGAAAAAGGAGTAATAAGCTACCCCCAAACACCATTGAATTATTTGCAAGAATCAATGGAACAGTAACACTGTAACACTGCCTAAAACCATATTTATACTCAAAATTTATACTCAAAGGAAGGTGAAATAATTGCACCGGCTCTTAATTTATAACACTACTATATTAACTGAAGATGAAAGTACCCAAACTTATAAAGTTATCCCTAAAGGATATCTTTTCTTGGAAGATAACTACATCTCTCAAATAGGAGAAGGAGCAGCCCCCTCTTTACTCAGCGAAAAAGCAACAAATGTTAACGGAGAAAACTTATTAATTATGCCGGGGCTAGTAAACACTCACGGCCACTCTGCTATGTCCCTTTTGAGAAGTTATGCCGACGACCTCCCCTTGATGAAATGGCTTCAGGAAAAGATTTGGCCCGTAGAAGCCAGGCTGTCTGAAGAAGAAGTCTATTGGGGGACCCTTTTAAGTATCGTGGAAATGATTCGCAGCGGTACTACTACATTTACGGATCTCTACTTTTTTATGGAAGAGGCTGCTAAAGCAGTAGAAGAAAGTGGGATAAGGGCTGTTCTCTCTGAAGGACTTCTAGGAATACTCGAAAGCAGTGATAAGGCTCTGGAATACACAAAAAATCTGCATGAAAATTGGCATGGTGCCGCTAATGGCCGTATTTCCATCATACTTGGACCACACGCTTTGTTTACCTGCCCACCCGATTTTATGGAACAAGTTTTAGGCATTTCCCGGGAAAGGAACATGCCTATTCAAATACACCTCTCCGAAACTAAGGAAGAATTCGAAAATGCCAAAAAAAGTAACGGTAAATCTCCTACTAGAATATTAGCCGATCTCGGCATTCTGGATCAGTCCGTAATAGCTGCCCACTGTGTACATATAAATGAAGAAGATATGGATATAATTGCGGAAAAAAACGTGGGTGTAGCTCATAACCCTGGAAGTAATCTCAAACTGGGAAGCGGCATCGCCCCGGTGGTTGACATGCTAAAAAAAGGTATCAAGGTAGGTATAGGAACTGATGGTGCTTCCAGCAATAATAACCTGGATATGTTTGAAGAGATGCGCCTGGCCGCATTAATACCCAAAGGTTTTTACCAAGATCCCACTTTAATCCCTGCCCCGAAAGCACTAGAGATGGCTACTTTTTTGGGAGCAAAGGTACTTTCTCTCGATAAAGTAGGGAAAATAAAAGAAGGTTATCATGCAGATCTAATTGGAGTAAATCTTGACTCTCCGCGAATGAGGCCATCTCATAATTTGATCTCCAGTGTGGTATATTCAGCAACCGGCGCCGATGTAGAATTAGTAACTGTAAACGGTAGACTTCTCATGGAAAAAGGGAAATTATTAACTCTTGACGAAGAAAGAATTACGGCACGTTCTGAGGAACTGGCTAAAAAACTGGTAGGCCAGGCATAGGACCGTGGCAACTACTGTTATGGAGGATTTAAATTGAAAAAGCACTTACTGGTAACCAATGACGACGGCATATTTGCAGAAGGGATTCAGACGTTAACTCAATTTCTATACGAACAACTAGGAGACCAGTTAGAAATATTTGTTATTGCCCCCGACCATGAACAAAGCGCAACTAGCCACGCTATAACCATGCACCGACCTTTACGTGTTGAACAAGTGCGGTATTACCATAACCCTCAACTTAAATGTTGGTCTGTTAACGGAACTCCCTCGGACTGCGTAAAACTGGCCGTAGAATACTTGCTGGGGAAAAAACCTGACTTGGTAGTTTCCGGCATTAATCGCGGAAGTAACCTTGGTAGTGACGTGTTATATTCAGGCACTTTTTCTGCAGCTGCAGAAGGAGTAATGCTGGGAATACCATCTCTGGCTGTATCCCATACTGAAGTAAAAAACCCCAACTTTATCCACGCTGCTCAGCT
>PWGL01000089.1 GCA_003554465.1 Candidatus Pacearchaeota archaeon | reverse complement strand
CGGAGTAGATGTAAACCCACTAGCCACAGAATTAGCAAAAGTGTCACTCTGGCTACATACAATCACAGGAGAAAAACCACTATCCTTCCTAGACCACCACCTAAAAACAGGAAACTCACTAATAGGCGCAGACATCCATGAACTAGGCACACACCCAGAAAAAGAAACAGAAGGAAAAGAGAAAGAACGACCACAGAGAAACTTAGGTGATTTCTCTGGAGAAGGGGTAAAACAAGACATAAAAGAACTACTAAAAACCTACAAAGAAATAGTAGAAGTACAAGAAGACAAACCAGAAGACATAAAAGAACAAGAGAAGCTCTACGAAGAGTTTGAATCACATCCATTCAGAAAAAACTTCGACATCCTAGCAGACGTACACACAAGCTACTACTTCGACAACGAATATAATAAAGAGGATTACCAGGAATTATTAGATGCATTCAAAGGCAATTCAGGTAAATTGGAGAATATAACTCAGAAGGAATGGGTAAGAGAAGCAATAGAAACAGCTACAGATAAGAAGTTCTTCCATTGGAAACTCGAATTCCCAGAAATATTCTTCAACATAGAAACAGGAACAGAAAAACAAAACCCAGGATTTGATGTAGTGGTGGGTAATCCTCCTTATTTGAGTGTACAGTCCCTAAACCTTCAAGAAGAATCTTTAAATTATTATAAAAAGCTTTATAATACTGCTTCGGGTAACTTTGATATTTATAACCTATTCATTGAAAAGAGCTTGTCAATTGCATTGAATAATTCGGTATCTTTCATTTTACCCAATAAATTTTTTAATTCCAGATATGGTAAGAGATTAAGAAAGCTACTTACAGAAGAATTTAGTCTATGGAAAATTGTTGATTTTAATGATAAACAGGTTTTTAACTCAGCTTCAACCTATACGTGCTTATTATTTTTAAATAACTCAAAAGAAGAATTGTTATATGGTAGCATAGAGTCTTCGAATATTAGAAAAAAGCTCAACAATCTTGAATATCAAGAAATCAGTAAAAAGCCAATTTGTAAGGAAAAATGGAGTTTCTTACCTGTGAAAGAACAGGAAATTATCGATAAAATAAATAAAAAAGGTGATAAGTTATCAGATATAGTAAAGAGAATTTCACAGGGATTTGCGACCAGTCGAGATGATTTTTATATCTTTGATGGGAAAAAAGACTTAGATAATGGATTAGTTGAAGTTTATAGTGAGGAGGCAGAATCCACAGTTAAATTAGAAAAGGAAAGATTGAAACCGTTGGTAAAAGGTAAAAATATTGAAAGGTACAAACCTAGATATAAAGGAAAACTGGTGCTCTGGCCTTACCAAGACGGAGAATTAATAAGTAAAACAAAGTTCTCTGATAGGTTTCCAAAGACATGGGAATATATCAAAAACCATGAAGAAATCTTGAGATCCAGAGAAAGTGGAAAAATGGATAAAAAGGGTTGGTATGGATATACTTATCCCAAAAATAAAGATATATATGAAAAAGATAAAATACTGTCACCAGCGAATGATTTCAAACCTTCTTTTGCCCTAGATACTAATGGACTTTATTACACTGCAGGAGTTGCTGGTGGAAATGGTATAACATCTGAAATTGATTATTATCATTTATTAGGGTTATTAAATTCCAGATTACTAGGTTATTTTTTTATTAGAAAGACTGGAACTGCTTTGAGAGGAGGTTACTACTCTTATGAATCTAGATTTATACAAGATACCCCTATAATAGAGGAAAAGAAAGAAATAATTAACTTAGTTGAAGATGCTAGAAATATGTCTAAACAAGTTCAGAAAGAAAAAGATAGTTTTCTAAGTTGGGTGAAGAGTGAGTGGTCAGTTAATACCAGTAATTTATCTCTAAAAACGCATCTACGCGAATACTGGGAATACGACTTTGATGAATTCATGCGTATTGCGAAGAAGAATAAATCTAAGATCGATGGTGATGTTCGATCCAGAGAATTCCGAGAACTAATGAAAGAAGAATGGGAAAACTCAATGGACACATTAAAACCATTGTTGAAAGAAATAAATGAACTAGAAAACGAGATAGACGCCATAGTCTTCGACCTCTACGATCTAACAGAAGACGAAGTAGAAACCGTGCTAGATTCACTTGAAACACCAGAAGAAGAGAAGAAAGATATAATGGAGAAATTTAAGGGGTTGGAAGATGGATAAGTTAATACCTGAAAATAATAATTTAACATTAGGTTTTGCAGTAGTGGCAATAGTAGTAGCTATTCTTATGGTTTTATTTTTTGGATAATTTCTTCTTTTGACATATCGGAGGTTATTTCTACTCCATCTATTTTTATTTTCCTATTATCTTTCTCTTTAATAAATTCATATATTTTTTCACCTAGATAAACTAATCCTGAAATTCCTCCTATAACAGTAAGTGAATTTAGAACAGGTTCAAAACTCTCCTTAACTCGCATAGGATCTTTATTTTTAATTTTCAGATCTTCATTATTTTTAATATCTTTTTTAAAATCTATAAATTCCTTTACTGAAGTTTTAATATTTATTTGTATCTCT
>PWGL01000140.1 GCA_003554465.1 Candidatus Pacearchaeota archaeon | reverse complement strand
TTCTTCTTTTGTAGGAGGACAAAGAGTTAATCACGTATCTAATGAGGAAATGGAACAAATAATTGCAGGAGAATATCCTGATTATGATGAAAATCTTAGTTACTATACAAAAGTAGAATGGCAACAACCTTATTATGAACTAGCTGGCGATTTCTATAATAGTTGCTTAGAGGAGTTAGAAAAACTCGCTGATAAATATACAGCAGTTAGAATTGTATTCTGGTTTGATAACTAAAATAGAGAGGGGGTTCTTCCCCCTCTTTTACGCCATAGCTATATCGTATATTATAAAAATATACAAATTTATAATATTCTGAAAGATTATAATTTTCAGAAAATTCTTAACACTTTGCTTTAGAAATTTATTTAAAATAACCCTTGACAATTTAAAATAACTATGCTATAATATAGTTAACAATAAACAAGGGGGAGATAAAAATGAAACAAAGAGATATTTTTGGTAATGATATTGACATGAGAGGAATTCCAGCTAGAGAACTAATGAGTGCAGAGCTTTTGAAAGAAAAAATGGAGGAAGGAACTCTAGAATGTAAAATGTGTAATGATCCTATTGAAACAGAAAACGATCTTTATATTACAGAGGACGGGGAAACTGTACATGGTTTTTGTAGGGGAGCAACAGCTGAATGCGATTGTTGTTTGGAAGAATTTTTGAAGTTAGATGAAAACAACGAAGAATTTCTTGGTAATGACGGTTGGCGTGAAGTATCCGCTTATGATTCTCCTTTTGATGATGAACCAAGACTTTTTACTTTCTGTAGTGATGACTGCGAATTTCACTTTATGAGAGAACCTGACTTTGCTTATATCTATTGCCCTGAATGTGGGAGAGAAGTTTGCGAACAAAACCCTAGTAATGGTTGGCATGTTCAGGTAAAATATCTTGATTGTGGTGAAATAATTTGCCTAGCATGTTATGAAGAAATGGTTTTAAGAAGAGGGCAGGAAAGAGAAGAATTTGAAGGTGATAACATAAAAGGCGGAATGTTTTTTAATTACGCTGACTTAGAGAAAGCTGGTTTTCAAAAACATAGTAGTTATTTTATTAAAAATAAAGAAGACGCTGATCAATACAATCAAAAAGATTTGGAGCTTATTGATAAAGGTTATAAAGTAGTTACTGATTTTGAAAGTATGGCTATTGGTGGTTTGGAAGGAACAGTAGGACTTTGGTATAGAAAGGGGTAAATATGGACAGAGAAGAGATTTTAGTTAATATTTTACAATGTCTTGTGTGTGATAATTTTTATAACTGCCATAGCAAAGACAAAGAAAAAGAAGTTGATAAAAGTAAACAGATGATTTGTAAAGAAGTCGCTGATAGATTAGAAAACGAAGGCTACCATTAAGGTAGCCTTTATACTGTTTTTAATTTTCAGAAAATTCTTTTAAATTTACTTAAAATAACTCTTGACAATTTAAAATAAGTATGCTATAATGTATTTAACATAGGAGGGAGTTGTTATGACTAAGTTTATAGGGATCAGATTGAGTAAAGATGATAGTGATATTAAAGATTGGTATCAAGGTTTAGAAGGAAATAAAAGCGAAACAATTAAAAGAATTATTCGCAAACATATTAATGGACATACTAATGGTGTTCCCCAAGGTGTTGTTGATGCTCTTATTGAGTATCTTAATGATTCTTCTCTCCCCTCCCAAGTGGGAGGACGGGGGGAGGAACCTGAAAATAAAAAACCGATAAAGAAGAAAAAAGAGGAAAAGTCGAGTGGGGATATTCAAAGTAAGATTAAAAAACTTGGAGATAGTTTCTAAAATAATTAAAATGGAGGGTTAATTATGACTGAGAACAATGTTAAAGAAATGACAGTACGCTACACAATGCGGTTGTTACAAAATGGTAAAAAGAGAAGGAGACTGACTAATGACTTGTTGGAGATTTGTAACTTGTTAGCCGATGATATAGTGGAGGTTGTGGAATCTGGTACTGAAGTTATGGTAGAGGGTAGAAGAGTCGCTGTTAGGAGATATGAATCTTTATTATCCCAAGTTGACTATTTAGAGATTGATAATGAAGAAGGAATACCAGGAGTAATAGCAAGAAAACCATCAGGAACATCTTTCTTTTTAGATGAAGATGAAGATACTGAAGTTAAAGTGGCCGATAGAGACACTTTTCTGTGGTTTATAAATAATATTTTTGATGTAATTAGATCTTTTGAAATAGAACAAGAACAAGCTATTGAAAATTTAAGGAGGGCACTATATCGGTTTAGGAAAAAAGTGGAGGAGATATAAATGAATAAAGGTATATGTGAGATATGTAGGACTAGGTATCGTGCTAAAAATAAAAGTAGTCTGTTAAACTCTTTATGTGAGATATGTGGTGGGACTGTTATACTCATTTCACCTCTGACCTCAAAAAGAGCAGCATATCTGAAAAACGAAAAAGAAAAAACAAACTCGAATTCTGATAAGAACAGTAAGAATGTAGTCTTGAGATTATTTCAGTAATCTTAATCTAAAACTGACGAGGGGGAAACAAATTGTACGATAAAGGTTAAATGTATAAAATAGAGG
>PWGL01000138.1 GCA_003554465.1 Candidatus Pacearchaeota archaeon | reverse complement strand
CCCAGGTCCTCACCTTTCAGTAATGTATAAACGGCCAGCTCCACGGCAGCGTGGGCGTCGGGGTGTTTGAACACGTCCACGGTTCCCCACGTCGGATTTAGATTTATATCTCGGTGGTCCATGAGGGCCCCGTCTCTCTTTTCTATCAGATCGGTGAAGTCTCCGAAGGGAAGATCACTTTTTTGAAGATAGCGGGTTATAGCACCTTTGAAGTTAGGGCCTTCCAGCGTGGTCTCGAAGTTCTCCCCGGTATCTTCGTCAAATATTACGGTCCGGCCTTTCACGGCTCCAGGGACGTGAGCGTGTCGGTAATGACCTATGATAAGATCGTATTGGTCATAGTCCTCTGGCCACATGCTCGAATATGGGCAGCTCCCCTCTTCCTGGCACGGCAGATCTAATCTCTTATGGATATCCGAAGCGGTGGCTCCCCTACGGTGGAGGCCCTGGATCTTATCCTCCCACTCTTCACCGTGCTCTCCTTTCGCCGTGGGGCAATGCTCGAATAGTGAGGGAAGGGTAAAATAATGTATATTTTCCTCTTCGGCCCACTCTTTATATTGATAATATAGATCCCGGCGGGATGTTAGGACCGTGGTCGGCTCCCAGGTCTGGGCGGTGGCTTTCACCACGCCGTGAGATTTTCCCAGCGTGGGGAGAGCGTCGATAAGCACTTCTCCACCATTTTCCTGGACCTCGGCAATTAAGGCCTTTGTATTTTTTCGTGCTCTCCCCCGCAGCTCCTCACCTATCTGGTCCTCTATACTCTCAGGGTCGGGCTCTTCGAGTAGCGGCGGCATGGCTTCCGGGTCCACGTCCAAATCTCTTATGAATTCCGGTATCGGAGCGCCTAATTCCCTGGCCTTATCCACGGCCTTCCAAAAATCTTCACCTTTCAGCGGGTCCCAAGGCTTGCTTATTATCCCGATATCGGCGGCAAATAGCTTAAAGGGACCGAAGCCTTCCTCTTTTCCCTGGTCGTAAAATACATCGGAGTTGGGCGGCCTTTGTAGGCTCTTCCCGCTCCTTGAGGTCCGGTAAGCGGGATCGTAGGCTCTCCACCCGCTCATGGTTCCGGTCTCTCGGCTCCTTAAAGGCAGATCCTCCGGTCTCATGTCCCGGAGGGCGTGGATAATATCCTTCGGGTCCCTGGTCTCTTCTTCGGGGCCCGTGGCCGTAGGTACGTGGTCCTCCAAGTCTAAAGGTTCACGTTCCCGCTCTTCCAGCGGTGTTTTTTCTTTTACCCCCTGGGCTTTAAGATATTCTTTAACCTCTTCGGTCCTCCACTCATTGACCTCCAGCGGGGAATTTTTGACGTGATCACCCGTGGTAATATTCACCCTTCCATTACCTCCGAAGATCTCACACTTCGGCGGGTCCTCGTTACTTCCGAAAGGTTCCTCCCCGAGCTCTAATACTACATTCTTATGCCCTTCGAGCGGGATCCCGTCCGGCGCTTTATAGATCGCATGCACGCCGGCCCCGCTTATCGAGATATCCAAGTAAGTGGCTCCGAAGGTACTTAAGAGTTCTCTAAATGCTGGATGGACCTTTCCGGTCTCCGGATCTCTCACGTCGTCCCCGTCCACCAATATAAAAGGGTCCTCTTCCAGGTGGATAAATGCACGGCTTTTTATCCTCGGATCCTCTTCCGCTAATCTTATCTTTTCACCTTCCAGGTATAGATCCCTATCGGACCACTTCCAGCGGGGATCACACCCACATGCTGGCGTCTTGTCGTGGCCGTCCTTATTGCACTCTAATACCTTCCCAGGGTCTCCCCAAGGAGCGAAAGGTAATTTTCCCTCGGGTCCAGCGCCCCCCATCCATTGCCGGCGTTCTAACAGTTCTGGCGGGAATTCCTTACGTTCTATTTCGCTAAAATCCAGCTCTTCGGTCCAGGGCCTTTCCGTGCTCGTGCTCATGTTCATAATTCCACCTTCTTAAATAGTTGATCTCCCATGCAATCTTCCTTAACTGAGCAATCCTCCTTACAGTATTGTGGGCCGTGCTCCAGGGCGTGGCTGCATGGTTTCCACCCGGGCATGTTTTCCTCGGTCCACTCCAGGAAGTCTAATAGGCCGTCCAGCTCACTCATTCCATACGCTGCCTTGACGGCTTCCTTTTTTGATAGTCCAAAACTTTGTAAAAATAGGATCTCGATAACAACAGGGTTCATCACCGGAGCGCCTTCCGCTGCGGATAAAATAGCGTCTTTCATCCTCTCCGATATATCGTTACTATCTTCGGAGCTCATGCTTATTTCATCGAAAGCGTCCGGAGCGGTACCGGCCATTGCCCCAACGCCGCCAGGGTCCTTCGTCTTTAACACGCGGCCCGTCCCACACTTCGGGCACTTTGTGGGAACGGTATGGATCTCCGTGCAATAACCACACTCGGCACACATGAATTTAATCATCCTTCCACCTCCCTAATATCAGCGGGGTATAGGACCGGCTGACAGGTTAAACATTGCCCGCAGCTCGGGCACCGGTCCGGTGGCTCTTTATAAAATTGGTCGGTTTCCTGGCCACACCTTAAACACTTATAGGAAAATTCCACCTCCGAGCTCGAAGGTACATCAT
>PWGL01000101.1 GCA_003554465.1 Candidatus Pacearchaeota archaeon | reverse complement strand
GTATCATAAAGACTCATAATATCATCGCTCCTTTCGGGATAAGCTTGTTTTGCAATATCAAAAATGTTTTGTTCTCTGGCTAAAGCGGAGACCTTAGCTTCATAAAGCAAGAAAACTTGTAGAAGTCTTAACTTTAAAATTTCTGATTGCCAGCCAGGTTCTTTGAAAATATCAATACAATTTCTGAATCTCTGACTTGCTTCTTCTATATCTTCAGCATCAGCAATTCTTAAGGCTTCAATATATACTTTTAGTTCAGGTTTGGTAGTATCATCAAGTAACACTACTGCTTGATTTAAATCTGTAAAGATATATTCAAATTCTGGAGTCTGTTCTTCAAACGGCGATATATCTCCATCCAGCACTTCCGATAACTTTCTGGGGATATTCCAGTTACCAATGCCGTGATAGAAAAGAATTGGTATGATCTGCATTGTCTGGCCATCTTTGAAGTTATCAAAGTAAGCGTTAGTAATATACCTTAAAAGCTTAAGCGGTGTTATTTTATCTGCTGACGATTTGTGTTCAAATAATAAAGAGATTAAGGTTTTTTCTCCCGAGGACTTATTGATCGTATATACGAGATCAGAAAAAGTTTCTTTGATTAGATCATCAACGTAGTTGGCTTTAGTAGTGTCAAGTGTTTTAAAATCAAGAGCTTTAGCCCGATCATCCGGCAAGACAAATTTAAGATAGTCTTTCATGATATCTGGCCTGCCAAGGCTCCATTTGAATAACCGATCATGAGGGTTTTCAACTTTAGATATATCTAATTTTCTGATTTCCTGTAAAAAATCCCTGTGAGATATTGTTACTGTTTTCTGTCATCTGCTGCATCACTCCTATCTACACTTAAATTATATCACAAAAATTCTGAAAATATAAGTAAGTAATTTCCTAAAATCTTTCAAAGAGGTGGTTAAAATGCTTTTCACAAAAGCTATGAATAAGTTTTTGCTCTATCTTGAAAACAGAAATTATGCTGAAAATACTATCAACGATTACAGAAAACGATTAAGAATACTAAAAGACTGGCTGGAAGAAAGATATAACCCTATGATCTATATTGATGATATTACTTTTGCTGACCTGGATGACTATTTAGATTGGCAGCAAGAGAAAGGTAACTCTGGTAAAACACGCAATCGTGACGCCTATATTATCTCCAGCTTTTATAAATACCTACACAAAAGAGATATATGTGATAATGTCGCCAGGAAAATTGAACCTGTTAAGACTAGAAAAAAAGAAAGAGAATGTTTGACCAGGGAAGAGCTTAATAGAATATTAGACGCTATAGAAAAACCACTGATTTTAAGATAGTCACTATTTTTCTATACCAAACAGGCTGTAGAATCAATGAGGTTTTAAGTTTAAAACTAGCTGATATTGACTTTGATAATAATCTGCTTCATATAAAACAGGGTAAAGGCAATAAGAACAGAAATATCGCTTTGAATTCTAAATTAAAAAGTGCTTTAAAGACTTACATTAAAGAAGATAGACCGGATGTTAATACTGATTACGTCTTTGCCACTAAAAGGACAGGTAGTCTTTCTCGCAGTTATTATTCAAGAAGGTTACAAAAAGCTGTGAAGAAAGCCGATGTTAATAAAAAAATATCGCCACATTCTATAAGACACTCAACGGCAGTGGCTTTAATCAAGAAAGGAGTTGATCTGGCTACAATTAAAGATATTTTAGGTCATGAGAATATACAGACCACTTCAGTCTATGTTCATTCTGATATGACGAGGATTAGAGATGCTTTAGAGGCAATTTAATCAAAAAAAAGGAGAGTGTTGAAAAATGGTTGATATTGCTGAGCTTAAGGAAATGGAAGAGATAGATGTTACCGAGAAAGTTGTGACAGTGCTAGAAGAACTTGATAAAGGTACCACCCGTGACGAGTTGGTGGAAATGCTTGATTATTCTGGTTGGAAATCTATTGACACTTACATGCGTAGAAAAGGCTTTCGCTTTGATTCTGAGGGAGGGAACTTTGTACCTGATGTGAGCAAAAGTAAGACAGAAGTTGATGTTAATTTAAGTGACTCTGAAAGCAAGGTGGATAAGATTAAAGCTTTATTTGCAGAAAACGATCTTGGTTCAGCGGAGATAGCTGATGAATTTGGTTTTGAAGATCACCTGGAGTTAGCAGAATACATGGCTTCTGAAGGCTACAGATGGGATAGTGAAGCAGGTAATTATATTAAAGATGAGGATATGCAAACCACCAATTGTATAACAGAACAGAAGGAGGAGATAATAGATGAAGTTAATAAAACCGTAGGCAAAGTGGTGCACCTGGATGAAGATATTGTAAGGCTTTTAGAGGTGTATAGTCTTTATAGTGGAGTTAATGAGGATAAGATTGTAGAAGAAGCTTTAAACAGACATTTTAATAGTAACGGCTTCTTGGAGGAGATTAAAAGTAAGGTTGCGTGATGTTAGATTAGAGTGAAGGGGGTGATAATTTTAAAGACATATGTTATAATTTTAATAGAAGAAGAGAGTTTGTTCCTGCTGTGTTAAAGGAGGAGATTTAATATGTCCAGAAAAATGGAAATAAAGTATCCAGAGTCACTGCCG
>PWGL01000085.1 GCA_003554465.1 Candidatus Pacearchaeota archaeon | reverse complement strand
TTAGAATCAGCTATCATTTTATGAGTAAGCTCAGCCAGCCCCTCCACCGCTGTAAGACCCTGGCCTATCTGCTCGCTGGCAAAGGTCGAACGTTCCTTAAATTTACCGGCTAAATCGGCAATACCGATCTCAATATTTGTTCCCCCAACATCGATACCGATGACATAGCCTCTGAGGCCATTAAACTTTAGCGGAATCGGTTTGCGACCCCCGGAAGAAGGACCGGGTTTGAGCTCCTTCACCAGTTCCTGCGCCACCAAATCATCTACAATGGAAGATACGGTGGGAGCACTGATCTCCGTCAGCTTAACCAGATCGGCCCGGGATAAAGGGCCCTTCTCCTCAATCAGACCTAAAACCAGCCGCTGATTTCTCCCCCGGACAGTAGCCTGGGTTGCACCAGCCATATCTTCTATATTGCTAATCTTAAGCTCATCCATTGCCTGTTCACTCCCTCTATAATCTCACCTTACAATTGAGGTTCCAGTTCAGTTACTAAATTATCTATCTGTTGCTATAATTTCTGTTACGACATTTTTTAAGTTATTCTCTGCCTCTTTGAGCCTCTGCTGCTCCTGCTGCTGTCTCTCTTTAAGCTTAGTTAGCTGCTCTCTGTAACCTCGAAGAGAGCGAGCCACTGCCTCAGGAGCTGGGCCGCCCATTACTTTGCGGACCGCAACAAAATTATCCGGCTCTAAGGAGGCTTTAAATTCTTTTTCCCCCAGCTCAGGGTCTCTTCCGATTTCCTCCTGGAATATTTCCTGAAAACGGTCATAGGAGGCCTGATTTAAATCCTGCCCTGCCGCCAGCAACTCCTTGACCAGCCGGGAGATAACCTCGTGGGCCTGACGGAAGGATAAACCCTCCTGTCTCACCAGGTTATCAGCTGCTTCAGTAGCCACAGCCATACTGCTGGCGATAAGTTTGCGATTCTGCTCCTCCTTAGTCTCAATTTTATCAATCAGATCGGCAAAAAGATAGCTGATCCTTTTGCTGATGGCCAGAGCCTGATAGCCATAGACATGATAATTCTCCTCGGCATCATTGATATCACCAAAGGGGGTATTCTGCAGGGCACTGACCATCGTCTGGCAGTGGCCGCAGGCCAGGGAAGCCAGACTCCTGAGGTGCTCTAGGGGCACCGGGTTTCTCTTATTGGGCATAATGGAGCTAATCTGGACAAAATCATCCGGAATGGCTAAAAGGTCTGTTTCAAAGGCTGTAAATCTATCGAGACTCTCAAAGAGACGGCTCAGCTGAGTTAAGAATATCTGGAGGTTACTGTAAACTGCCAGGTAGTGGTCTGCGGCAGCGATGGCTCCATAAGAATTCTCCTGTGGTGCTATAAAACCCAGGAGTTCAGCTGTCCGCTCCCGGTTGATGGCAAAGCCTGTGGTGGCAATAGCAGCGGCTCCCAGACTGGATTTATTGAGATCATCCAGCGAATTAAAGAAGCGCTCAAGGTCCCGCAGGATAAACTCCAGCACGGCTGCCAGAAAATGGCCGAAGGTAATCGGTTGAGCCGGCTGACCATGGGTATAGGCCAGAAATATCGCTTCCTTCTCCTGCTCGACTTTAGCAGCCAGGGTCTCGGCCAAATCCAGCAGGAGAGCCAGGAAATCAAGCACTTTATCCCGTAATACAAGCTTAAAAGAAGTGGCATTGATATCATTTCTGCTTCTGCCGGTATGGAGTTTGCCGGCCACCTCAACACCCAACCGCTTAATAAGCCTCTTCTCAACCAGAAAATAATAATCAGTAAAATCTCCACTATATTCAAGCTCATCGGCCGCTAGCTCACCTCGAAGCTCACTCTCTATCTCCTCTAAGGCCCTTAAAATTTCCCGGGCTTCATCAGCCGGGATAATTTTTTCTTCCTTGAGCATAACGGCATGAGCCAGGTTTATCTGATAGAGCTTAGCGGCATAATTTTCCTTATATTCGGCAAAAATCGGCCGCAAAATGGTGTCAACATAGGAGTCAGCCAGACCGATATTATTAGTATAATTGCTACTCCGGCGGTGATTAGTAAGCAGCCGGGCAATATTTTTAGCAAAGATCAACTCTATCTCTCGCTCCGGAATACCCATAAACCTCACGGCTTTAAACTGTTCCTGGAGATACTGGATAGCAAAACCCCGGGGGAACCAGGAAGAGTCGGTACCAAAAATAATTCTTTCCGGACCAAAGGTCTTATAAAATTTTCTGAAGGCTATCTTCAAGTCAAATTGATAGGGCATCCCCCTCATCCACTGGTTAGAGCCCGAGGTATCAACATAAATATTTTCGCAGACCCAGCCTAAAAACAGGAGCTCTCGGGGATAGCCGCAGCCAAAATGAGGGATAATAAAATTGACCCCGGGAAATTCCTTGGCTACGCTTTCTAAGATAGCCGGGTTAATATTTTCGGTATGGGAAATGCCTCCGCCGGCCCCCAGGATGCCAAAGTGGATCAAAACCGGCAGCCCGTAGTCAGCACAAACCTCCCAGAGTGGATAGAGCTCGGTGGAAGTTATCGGTTTATCATGTAAGGGGGCCAAAACTTTGTAACCTTTGAGATTCTTCCGGGCAGCGGCTTCCAGCTTATCGGCAGCCC
>PWGL01000023.1 GCA_003554465.1 Candidatus Pacearchaeota archaeon | reverse complement strand
GACAGGCACTCCGGGACCCACTTGAGCATCATTTTGTGCTTAAAACATCTCATTTTTTGGGACAAGTGGGTCCCGGAAGAGCCAGTCCCCATGCCACATGCAAAGCGCTAAACAGATACGTAAAAACAGAACGTATGGCCCTTTTGCAAAGTCTGGATACTCCTCGACAAGCATCGCTTCCAGAACGCCACCGAGTACTTCTCTGGCACTCAGACCATCTTCTACCAATTCATCGTATCCATGTTCCGATATTCTTACATCGCCAGCACTTATCAATGCGCGTACTTTCTTAACTATCGTAATCAATCCCAGTCTTCCAGGCTTCTTTAGTGGATTTTCCTGAGACCATGTCACAAAACAGCTCTTTTCTTTATTGGGTTGCAGGCAATGCCCGCCTTATTCAAGTACGTTATACACATTCTTACTGATCACTTAATTTCTTTCAGATGAAAGTCTCCAAGGTTGTTCATCTGCAACATAATCTCGCTGGATCGTTGCTGAACGTATGTCGAAGGAGCTGAAACATCATATATTTTTGGATTGGGAAGAACAGAAGCCATCAGTGCAGCCTCCCTTCTGGTAAGATTTGAAGGTGACTTCTGAAAAAAATGCATCGAAGCTGAATAGACTCCATATATACCGTCACCAAACTCTGCAACATTCAGATAAACTTCCAGTATCCTCTGTTTAGACCAGAATGTCTCTATCAAAACAGTAAACCATGCCTCAACGCCTTTACGCAAGTAGCTTCTGCCTTCCCATAAAAAAAGATTTTTTGCGGTCTGCTGTGTTATGGTGCTTGCGCCACGAACCCTGCCCTGGGTTATTCGCTCTTCAATAGCTTCCCGTATTGATTGAAAATCGAATCCCCAGTGATTCAAAAATTTCTGATCCTCGGAGGCTACCACAGATAGTGCCATATGTGGAGATATGTTGTCCCAGTCGACCCATTGGTAATCGATTTTCCAGGATCTGTCTTCATGTACCAGACCTTCCAGCTGCCTTTTGACCATGAACATGCTGGTTGGAGGATTAATATGTTTCAGGGCCGCTACCAGGATGATTGAGCACAGCACAAAGCAAAAAGCCGCAAAAAGCGTAACTCTTAAAATATAACTCACAAGCCTGAAACGTCTTTTCCCGGCCGTTCTACTGCTTTTCCTTCGACTCATTTTTTTAAAGCAAAGCAACACTTAATTACGGTTACACCTGGTGTAGTCAGTCCCAGGAAGATATATCAGGGAACCTCCTTGACACCAGCACGTCACTCATCATGGATCTACTTTAACGTTGAATACCCAGGCTGGATTTTTATACCCACCATCCCAGTGCTGGCCGTAAATCATTTTGATCTCGGTTTTACCTTCCTGCAACGCACGATAGCGGTAATACTCCATCCCGCCAGACCCAACCATCTCTTCAGCCTCCTGGATCTGTTCGAAGCTATGCTCAGTATAGATTACGGGCACGGTGTAAACTCCCCTCCTTAGCCAAGGAGGGGCCGGGGGTGGTTGTATGAGATCCCTTCCTTTTTGTATCCTTTACGCTCCCGCGCTTGGCCTGCTACGTTTTTTATGACAGGGTCTCAGGAGTAAGTCTGGTCACATAAATTCTGTAACTGCCGAACGCCGGACGCTAACCGGCCGACCGCTTACGGGCGGTCCGAGTTGAGGGTTTTGTTGGGCGGGCATCCGGCACCAGTTTGATTTCCAGGTGGCATCCGACAGCATGGGCGTACTTTTTCAGAGTTGCCACGGAAGGGGCGTGTTTCCCGGCTGCTTCCAGGCGGGACACAGCACTTTTCGTCGTCCCCATCAACTCCGCAACCTCCTCCTGGGTCAAGCCGACCCTGACGCGCGCTGCAAGCAATTCGCGAACTAAGACATACTCATCCTCGAGCTCTTCATAAGCCTCCTTGAACCCCTTACGTTTCATAGCTTTTTCGAGAAACGCCTTCTGGTCGTGGAGAACTGGTTGATATTCAGGTTCAGCCATTTTGCACATCTTTCATCCTTTTCCGGGCAATCTTCAGCTCATGCTCGGGGGTCTGTTGGGCCTTTTTCACGAAAGCGAGAAAAATGATCACTTTCTGCCCGACGACAAAGCAATAAAGTGCACGTCCAATGCCTTCGCGTCCCCGCGGCCGCAATTCGAAAAGTCCGCCTCCCATGCCGCGCGAGTGCGGCATGCGCAGGCTCGGCCCAAACTCGATCAAAAGTTCAACCAGTCACGCGTAGTCGGCAAGGATGCCAACAGGCCAGTTTTCAATCTTATCTCTGACCTTGGGGTGGAAATACTCAATCGAGCAGAGTATTACTAAAAGTTAGCAAATTTGATAACAATGGTCAAGCTGGGAAATGGCGGGTAAGCGTTCCCCCCCCCTAAGGGGTTACCGGTAACCATTCAGGGGGTGCCAGCAATCGCCACCCTGAATAGACTTGAGGCGTACTCCCCAACAGTGAGCGGCAAAGCCGCCCGCTCGCCCCGTGAAACACCCAGCACTCACTTTAATAATTTCGGTTTCATCACAAGCAAACAAATGGAAAAGTGAGTGCTGGGTCAGCGTAGCTGGTTTCACTGGGATGTGCAACGAAGTTGCCCGTG
>PWGL01000057.1 GCA_003554465.1 Candidatus Pacearchaeota archaeon | reverse complement strand
ATTACACTAAAGGCCATGTAAAAGTTGATGTTGATGTCCATCAGTCACCTGATGCACCTACCTCTGTGGGATTTGATTATGATGAAGATAAATTGACATGGGATCATGATAATGAAGAAGAATTTACATTTAGTATTTTAAGGTCAAAAGATAAAGATTTAAATGATAGCGAATATTATGAGCCTGTAGATGAAGCAAATGAATCACCATTTGATATGTCAGAACAAGAAGAAGGATATTATTACTGGGTAAGAGCTTATGACGAGGATGGCTATTCCAGTGATGCAGTTCCTACTGAGACGAAATATGGTGAGGAAATAGTAGAAAATGAAGGCGAATTAACAGATGCACTAGACAATGAAAATATAAGTACTATTATCGTAGCAGAACATGATAGTGAAGACGCATATGTGGGAGTATTTGAAGTAACAAATGAACAAAAAATAATAGCAGCTTCAAACCCAATGCCAAAAATTGAAGGTGGTTTTGAAGTTTTTGCCGACAATGTAACTATAAGTGGACTTGAAGTTGAAGGAACTGAAGCAATTGCTGGAAGTCCTGGTGGGGTTGCGATATACCTCCATGAGTCAGCCATCAACTTCAGGCTTGAGTACAGTAGAGTAATAACAGAAGATGTACTTCAAGGCGATGGTATCGAAACCAGTAGCGGAGGTGCATATAACTTAGTTCTCTATAATAACACTTTTGAGTCACCTGCGGTTAATACTGATAATGCAAGGAGACATGTATATGTAAATGACGCAGCTTCTGTAGATATTATCGATAATATCTTTACAGGTGATAACCTTGCTGGTGGCTCTGTGCTTGCAATCGTTCCTGCAAACGAGGAAGTCGACGGCGAAATCAGGGAGAACAAGTTCAAGGTTGGAACTGATTTCGGTCAATTAGATGTACAAGCAGACAATATTGATGTTGCAGACAACACATTTTGTGGACAAGAACTTGGTCCAGATGCATTCTATGTTTCCAGTGAATTTCTTGATCTTGGTGATGTACTCACTGATAATACCTTCGACCCAGAAGCTATGGTAGTAGATGATAAAATTATTCCTGAAGATAGTATCAAAAGTGCTATAGATGCTGCAAATGAAAGAGTACTTGTTGGTCCTGGGGATTTCACTGAAAAGGTTAGAATAGAGGTAGAAGGGCTCACGTTAAGAAGTGTTAATGGTCCTGAGGAAACAACTATTGATGGTGAAAAAACAGATATTGCGGTTCGCATTTCGGCCGACGGCGTGACATTTGAAGGGTTTACTGTAACAGGATTTAATCATTATGGAATCCAAGCAGGATACCCAGGGGCAACTAGCGATTTTCATAGAAGTGATGTTACCATTAGAAACAACATCATTCCAGAAAATGATGATTTGGGTGGTGATCAACCTGCTGCAGTCTACCTTCCAGCCGTCGATGGAGCACTTGTAGAGAACAATGAACTTGGTGGGCAAGAAGATGGTTGGGCCTTAGATGCGAGCAAATCTAGGGATGTAGTAGTAAATAACAACAGGATATTCCAGGAAGATAGCAGCATTACTGTTAATGCAGGAATATTTATGGACGGAGAAACTTTTGAAGGCATCGGAGGACACGAGATAACAGGCAACACCATTGAAGGCTTTTCTAATGGTAGAGGTATAAGGTTGATAGCATACTTTGGGTCAATAGAGGATATTACGATTGAAAAAAATCAAATCCAGGACAATGTAAGAGGAATAGGTGTAGAAGTTAATGCAGATGATATCGCGGATGTCAGTGCGAATAACAATAACATCGTGGATAATGATGTTGGAGTATACACTGATGCTGAAGATGAGGAAGTTGACGCCACAGAGAACTATTGGGAAGGAAACGATGATAAGCATGAGGGTATTGTAGATGTTAGTAAAGAATTAGCTGACCCAGTAGGAGATGCAGGGGCGGACTTGTAAATACCGACTAAAACAAAAATTGCAAAATATTTGACACTAACCAAGCACCAAAGGCATTCCCTCGACCTGCTACAAACAAATAGTGGGGGATTGCCTCCAAAACTCACCATGGCACTTAAACAGCCAAAAAGACATGCAGCTCCCCACCTTCTCACACCTGAGGGGGTGGGGAGGGCTGCTTGTCTCAGGGCAGAGTTGGTGTCAGGGTAGAACACTAATACAGGCAGACTATTTTTGTCATATCGATGCTAACAACAGCTGAATACTAACCACAGGAGAACCTGCCAGGATGTTTTCTTAACCTGGTGGGTTCTTTTTTGTTATATGGTACCGAAAAACTACAAATAGGAGGGATAAAGTGGGGACATCAGGAATAGATGTTATATGGCACCTATAATTAGCCATATTAGGCATTCAACCACAAAGGGGGGTTTATTTCCATGCCAAACTCAAACAAGCTGCCAGATGTGCTGACTGAGGCCGAGCAGGAGAGCCTGCTCTCACAACCCGACCCCAGGTATCCCACGGGGCAGAGAAACTATACTCTGCTCAGGATCATGCTGGATACGGGGCTCCGCTCATCTGAAGCAGTCAGTCTCAAATGGGAGCATGTAAATCTCATATCGGGCAAGCTCATGGTTAAGGAGGGCAAGGGAGCTAAGGACAGAAATCT
>PWGL01000119.1 GCA_003554465.1 Candidatus Pacearchaeota archaeon | reverse complement strand
GGCTGGGGGAGTACGGTCGTCGATACGGTGATCGGCAACGGAGACGCCATTCCGACGTTCGTCGTCTCCGACACCGACGAGCGCGCCACTGCGTGGCGATTCGCACGAGGCGGGCTGTGGCGGGTCGCTGTGGGCCTCGGTGTGCTCGTGATCGGTGCCCTGTTCGTACTGCCAGCGGTCGCCCTGTCCGTCTGATTGTACTACAGTTTTCGAAGTTTATGGCTATAATAATCGAAGCGTATAGCTACAGTCCTCGAAGTCGCGGGACAGTGCAGGTAAACCGCGCAAACGCGCCGTACATGTCCTTCGAAAGCAAAGAGGGGCCCGCGGCAGGAGCCACCTGCCAGCGAACCCCGGAGGGGTGGACGATCGCTCGTCCGAGGGCCGACGCGTCAACCACCCGCGTCCGCCATGGATATGCACACAGTAGTCCCGTACTCCGCAGTTGCCCCTACACCGCGTCGGGTCCGGTTTTACCAGTTCGTACCTGCATCGCGTCCTCGACATCCATCACGAAGATCTTCCCGTCACCGGGTTCGCCCGTCCGTGCGCCGTCGGCGATCGCCTCGACGACGTCCTCGGCGGGGATGTCGGCGACGACACACTCGATTTTGACCTTCTGGTGGAGATCGACGGTGTACTCCTCGCCGCGCCACTGCCCTTTCTTTGCGGGCTGGGAGCCGCGACCGGAGACGTTCGTCACCGTCAGCGATGGTGCCCCGGCTTCAGCCAGGGACGTTTTGATTGCACCGAGTCGGTCCGGGCGGACGATCGCGGTGACCATCTTGATCTCGCCGTCGTTTGGCTCGCCGCCATCCGTGCACAGTCGATCGGTCGTCTCCGCAGATGTGTTCTGATTCACGTCTATTGCCGATGAACTTATTTACTATAATGGTTTTCGTTCCCATCTGTGGATGTTTTCGGCGCAAATGCGGGAACAAGTGGACACGCAATCAGACAGCTGGCGGAACGGGCGAACGCTCGGGTCACATCCATTCGAACGTTCGGCCCCAACAGCCCGCTCTCACGCCTGGCCGTTCAGCCGCTCGGCGATCTCCTCGGCGAAATACGTGAGGATCAGGTCTGCCCCCGCGCGTTTGATCGACAGGAGCGATTCGTGCGCTACGGCATCGAGGTCGAGCCACCCGTTCTCGGCGGCCGCATGGAGCATCGCGTACTCCCCGGAGACGTTGTACGCGGCCACCGGATGGTCGAACTCGGTACGGATCTCCCGGACGATATCGAGGTACGGCAGGGCTGGCTTGATCATCAATACGTCCGCTCCCTGTTCGGCGTCGAGTCGCACCTCCCGTAGCGCCTCGCGGGCGTTCGCGGGATCCATCTGATAGTGACGTCGGTTCCCGAATGTAGGCGCACCGTCTGCTGCGTCACGGAAGGGCCCATAGAAGGCACTCTTGTATTTCGCCGCATAGCTCATGATCGGCACGTGTTCGTACCCCGCATCGTCCAGTGCCGATCGGATCGCCGCGACCATCCCGTCCATCATGCCACTCGGGGCGATCATCTCCGCACCTGCCTCGGCCTGGGAGACGGCGATTCGCTTTAACGATTCGAGCGTCGCGTCGTTGTCGACCGTCATCGTCGGATCGTGGGTACAGCCTGCGTCGTGTTCGTGCCCGTCCGATCCGCGAAGTTCCACCTCGAGTGGGCCACAGTGGCCATGGTCGGTGTACTCACAGAGACAGGCGTCGGTGATGACGTAGGCATCCGTCGCCTCGGTGATCCGGCGGGTTGCCTCCTGGACGACGCCGTCGGCGGCCCATGCTCGCGTCCCCTCAGCGTCTTTTGACTCCGGAATCCCGAACAGCATTACCGCTTCGACGCCCGTTTCACGGACTTCCTCGACGCGATCGACGCTCTCCTCGATCGGCACCCGTTCGTGACCCGGCATCGACTCGATCGGAATCCGTTCCTCGGCCGTCGCGTCGATGAACACCGGGGCGATGAAATCGGACGGATCGAGACTCGTTTCGCTGACGAGATCACGGACCCGGTCCTGTCGAAGTCGCCGGGGACGGTGTGTGAGATCCATACGCCCCCCTTCGGCGGTGGTCTCAAAAACCCCTTGCTCGAGCGATGATTTTGCCAACACACTACCTCATATTACTAGCGATCACCGCACGGTCAGCCGGTCCGTAACCGATCGCAGCCGCCGCTGGAGCCGCGCCAGTCCGGCCATCCCCCGGACGTACCACGCGGTCGGGATCCCCGGCGGGGCTTCGAGCGGCCCGACGTTCGAGGTCGCGATCGTTTTCTGTTCGCGATAATGGGCGATTCCTTCTGGACCGTGACGCCGGCCGAGCCCGGAGTCGCCGATCCCGCCCATGGGAGCGTCGGTTGCCGCCCAGCCGACCGCGAAGGCGTCGTTGATACAGACGGTTCCACAGTCGATCTCGCGGGCAACGGCTCGCCCACGCGTGCGATCGCCCGTCCAGACGCTCGCGTTCAGCCCGTAGTCGGAGTCGTTGGCGCGCTCGATCGCCGTTTCGGCGTCGGCTACCGGTTCGATCGAGACGACCGGCCCGAACGTCTCCTCGCAGGCGACCGTCGCGTCCGGGTCGACCCCGGTCACCACCGTCGGTTCGAAACAGAACGCCGCGACGTCCGGACGGTGGCG